>JAUVLX010000202.1 GCA_030600525.1 Desulfobulbus sp.
CCAGCAGAGTAACTTCCCCCTTGAAGGTGCCCGCATCGTCATCCAGGGATTTGGCGCTGTGGGAAAACATGCAGCCCGTTTTCTGACCGAACACGGCGGAATACTGGTCGGCACCTCTGACAGCAGGGGATCTCTTTACAATCCTGAGGGACTGGATGTTCAGGCACTCATAGATATCAAAACCCAGGGAAAAAGCGTTATTGACAGCCCTCAAGGTGTCACAGGGGAAGCAGATGCTGTGATTGATATGGAATGTGATATCTGGATTCCTGCTGCCCGCCCTGACGTCCTGCATAAGGGAAATATCCACCGCCTCTCTACCAAACTCGTTGCCCAGGGGGCCAACATTGCCCTGACTGCTGACGCTGAAAAATATCTGCACGAACATGGTGTGCTTGTCATCCCTGATTTTATTGCCAATGCTGGCGGGGTGATCTGCGCTGCCATGGAATACCACGGTGCCAGCCAGACCGCATCCATGCAGGCCATTGAGGAAAAAATCAGGCATAATACTAACGAAGTGCTGGAACTGGCAAAAAGCAATGACCTGCTGCCCAGAGAGGCTGCAGTACAACTTTCCCGCTCAAGGCTCGAAAAAGCCATGCATCACAAACGGTGGCGTATCTTTTAGCTGATTTTGTTGAACACTCTGGAAGCAACCCCTTTAAGGAGGCTTGGAAAATCATGTATCGCATTCGTTTTCACGGACGTGGCGGCCAGGGAGTGAAGACCGCCAGCCGCATTCTTGGCAGGGCCTTTTTCAAGGAAGGGTACGATGTACAGGATGCACCGCGGTATGGTGCTGAACGCCGAGGTGCTCCAATTTTCGCGTACGTCAGGGCATCGCGAACGCCCATCCATGAGCGGGGAATTATTCAACGACCTGACTGTATTGTAGTGGTAGACGATACGCTTATGCCTGTCCCTGCAGCTGCCATCCTCCAAGGATGTGAACAGAAAACACTGGTCCTGATTATCAGTGATCTGCCTGCAGAAAAATGGACGCATCGCCTGCAGATACAGGGAAAGGTTCTCTGTCTGCCAAAGTCTGTCGCCGGAAAAGGCTCTCCGCTTCTCTGGGGGATGGCCTGTGTCGGCGCTGTGACCCGCCTTCTGGGAGTACTCTCAAGAGAGGCACTGACAGATGCGCTACGCCAGGAACTCGTTACACTGGATAGCGCAGCTGCCGAGCAAAGCAGCAGTACAGCCCTCCAGTATTTTGATAAAATGGCAGCTACACAAATAGTGATCCAGGAGTCCTCTCCTGCTGCAGCAACAACCTATACCTCTCCCCGTTGGCTGGATATGCCGATGGAGATAGGGCCGCAAACAGCGCCTGCCATTTATGCCGGTGCCACCAGCGAAAAACTCGCCACAGGACTTTGGCGGACCCAACGTCCTATCATTGATTATACTGTTTGCAACCGCTGCTGGTGGCTCTGCAGCACCTTCTGTCCGGAAGGTGCAATCCATGTTGATTCCGAAGGATTTCCGCAAATCGATTATACACACTGTAAAGGGTGCCTGGTCTGTCTGGTGCAATGTCCTACCCATGCCATCCAGGCACTCCCAGAACAGGAGGCCTCCCGGTTGTCCGGCGAGGAAAAGTGATGCAACGCGAACTACTTACAGGTAACGGTGCCGCAGCCTGGGGAGCCCGCCTGGCCAGAATTGAATACCTGCCAGCCTTTCCCATTACCCCGCAGACAGAGATTATCGAAACTCTTTCCCAATGGATAGATAGTGGTGAAATGGACTGCCGGATGGTCACCATGGACTCGGAACATTCGATGATAACAGCAGCAGGAGCAGCAGCCGTAACAGGGGTCAGAGCCTGCACCGCCACTTCCAGCCAAGGCCTACTCCACGGTATGGAAATGCTGTATACCGTGGCAGGCTGGAGGGCACCGTTTGTGCTCATCAACGTCTCGCGAGGGCTGGCTGCTCCCATCACTCTGGAACCAGATCACAACGACATTCTTTCTGCCCGCGACAGTAGCTGTATCCAACTCCACTGCTCCACCTGTCAAGAAGTGGTCGATCACATGCTGATCGCCTTCCGCTTGGCTGAAAGTGAAGAAGTACGGTTGCCGGTTATTGTCAATCTCGACGGATTCTACCTCTCCTTTACCAGGGAGGTTGTACAGCTCCCCGATCCCCAGGCAGCAGATGCCTTTCTGCCTCCGTACCCGTCCAGTAGCTCGCTCCGCTTTCGTGCCCATGAACCGGTCAGTGCCGGAGTTGCTGTACTGGGTGGATCGACCTATTCCTATTTCCGGTACCAGGCGCACCTGGCATCCCTACAGGCTCTGCCACGTTACGAAAAAATATGCCTGGATTTTGCAAATATTTTTGGCAGAGAATACGGCCCGCTGGAAGAATACAGGAACGAAGATGCCCAGTATGTTTTTGTCATGATCGGCTCCTATGCCACCAAGGCCAAACAGGCTGTCGACAGTCTGCGTGAGGCTGGGTGGAAAATAGGCCTTGTCCGCCCCAGGATGCTGAGGCCATACCCTGAAGCTCCTCTCTGTGCCGCTTTGCAGGGGAAAAAAGGCGTAGCTGTAATCGATCAAAATATTTCCATGGGCAAAGGGGGCATTCTTTACACTGAACTCAAAAGTGCGCTTTACGGCCACCCTGGAGCACCATTGCTTGCCAGCTTTATCGGTGGGCTAGGCGGTAGGGATATTAAAGAGGAAGAATTCTTTGAGATGGCCACCGTCCTTAAGCAGGCTTCAGCAACCGCTACCCCTCCTCCACCAAGGCTTCTCTATACGGAAGAGGAAATGCGAGAAATGCGGGCGTTACAAACCATCGCCGGGGCAATACCGACTGTACAGGGAGAGAGCAGATGACCAACACAACAGCATTTAAAAGCAAACGAGATCTGCCCCAAAAACATATCCTCGGCACAGGCACACCAATGTGTCCCGGATGTGGTGGGTTGGCAGCACTGCATGAAATATATGACATTATGGGAGACAAGACGGTCTTTGTGAATGCAGCCGGCTGCATGACACTGCTGTCAGTCTATCCCTTTACCCCCTTTCGAGGGGCTTGGCTCTATACTGCCATGGCATCGGCACCGGCAGGTGCCCAGGGAGTTCGGGATGCGCTGGATATCCTTAAGGCTAAAAGGACAATCAAACCCGATGACGACCTTGAAGTTATAGTTCTCACCGGCGACGGATCGGCCTACGGAATGGGAATTTCCGCTACATCTGGTGCCATTGACCGCGACCTGAACTTTATCTACCTCTGTTATGACAATGAAGGCTACGGCAACACCGGCCATCAATACTCTGCTGCCACCCCCCATGGTGTTAAAACCGCAACCAGCAAGGGCTCTCGGGGCTATCCCGGCTATAAAAAAGATCTGTTCTCGATCTGGGCCGCCCATAAACCCACCTATGTGGCAACAATAATTGCTGCCGAGCCGCTTGATCTTGCCCAGAAAATTGCCAAGGCCTCCAGTCTCAACGGTCCCCGCCTGCTGCTTGCTCTGGCGCCCTGTCCTACGGGCTGGAGTTTTGACCCAAGCCTTTCTATAGAAATAGGGAAAAAAGCAGTGCAGACCGGTGTGTGGCCGCTCAAAGAATATGTCGACGGTGAGGTTGTACATACCAAAATCCCCAAAAACCGGCTGCCGGTGGAAGAGTATCTCAAACTCCAGGGTCGGTACGATCATCTCTTTCATCCCCAACGGGATAAAAAAACACTGCAGGAAATACAGGATCGAATTGATGCATACTGGCACAAGGTTGAATACAACTGACGGAGCAGAGCCATGCCGCAAGCAAAAAGCTATTACAGAACCAATGGTGAACCGCCATTGCTGACAGCAACAATTCCTGCTCACTTTGCTTCAATAACCAGGAAGTTTGCTGATAATGAAGCAATTGTCTCTCTCCCACAGAGGCGGCGCCTGACCTATACAAAACTAGCACAAGAAGTTGATCGTCTGGCAAAAGGCCTTATCGCCATGGACTATGCCAAGGGTGATCGTATAGGCATCTGGTCCACCAATAATATCGAATGGCTTCTGCTCCAGTTGGCGACTGCCAGGATTGGCGCTATCCTGGTCAACATTAACCCGGCTTACCGGTTGAAAGAACTTGCCTACGCACTGCACCGCTCTGAAGTACAGGGTCTCTTCATTATCCCGGCCTTTCGCACCAGCAGCTACCTTGAAATGGTGAGAGAACTCTTTCCGGAACTGGACCAGAACAGCAGACAAACACTCCAAAATAAAGACTTTCCATTCATGCGTCATATCGTTGTTTATGATCCTGCTGCACCCGAAACAACCATCCCATCCCATCCTGGGCTGCTACTGTGGCAAAATGTACTTACTGCAGGCCGCGATATTACGGCTGAGCAGCTTACAACCATCAGCAACGATCTCCACTGCCACGATCCAATCAATATTCAGTATACCTCCGGCACTACCGGTTTTCCCAAGGCAGTGGTGCTCACCCACTATAACATCCTTAACAATGCATATTTTTCAGCATTGGCCATGCAGTTTACTGCTGCTGATCGCCTATGCGTGCCAGTACCCTTTTACCACTGTTTCGGAATGGTATTAGCCAACCTGCTCTGCCTTTCGGTTGGAGCCTGCATAGTCATTGCCAGTGAACACTTCGATCCACTCCAGGTGCTTACAGCGATTGCAGAGGAACAATGCACTGCTCTTCATGGCGTGCCTACCATGTTTATCGCTCAACTGGAACATCCTCGTTTCCAGGAATTTGACCTGACCAGCCTGCGGACCGGAATCATGGCCGGTGCCCCTTGCCCGCCAGAATTGATGAAACAGGTTATGGACGATATGCACTGCCATCAGATCCTGATAGGGTATGGTGAAACCGAGGCCTCGCCCATCACCCACTTAACCCTGCCCGACGACACCTTTCATCGCCGAATCCATACTGTCGGCCGCAACCTCCCCCACCAGGAGGTCCAGGTGGTTGAGATTGTCACCGGTCAACAGGTGCCTCTCCATGAAATCGGTGAAATATGTTTTCGCGGCTACCATATCATGCAGGGCTATTACCGCGACCAGCAGGCTACTGACAAGGCCATAGACGAGCAAGGCTGGCTTCACTCTGGTGATCTCGGAACAATGGACGAGGAAGGGTATGTTGAAATCACTGGCCGCCTGAAAGAGATGATCATCCGGGGTGGAGAAAATATTTACCCCCGGGAGATAGAAGATTACATCTTTACCCACCCTAAGGTTGCGGCAGTTGCAGTCTTTGGCATCCCTGATAACGTGTACGGTGAAGAAATCATGGCCTGGATTCAGCCCCACGCGGATATGACCGTCACAGAGGAGGAAATTCGCACGTTCTGCCATGATAAGATCGCCCACTATAAAATCCCACGCTACATCTGGTTTGTAGAGGAATTTCCAATGACAGTTACCGGCAAGATACAGAAATTTAAAATGCGGGAGATCGCAGTTACAAAAATGAATCCAGCTGCTGGATGAATATTCTTGTTTTTATATCCTTACATCTACGATTGATTACATTTTTATTTTTCACCCTTTTCGCGTGCTTTCATCCTGCTGCCTTTGGTGCTGACTTGGGACAACAGACCATCACCATGTATGCGCCCCATGCACAGTTCTCACTGACCAATACCTCATACACGGGCAATGCCTTTGACCTGGAGGCAAAGGCTACCTTTACCCACCAAGCCAGTGGTGACCGGTTAACAACAGGCATGTTTTACGACGGCGACGCAATCTGGAGATTCAGGTTCACCGGAATCCAGACCGGTTTGTGGAATTTCATTACTATAAGTAAAGATCCTGACCTGGATGGACACACAGGGTCGGTTACCGTTCTCGCCAACCCGGATGCTGCCATGGAGGGTTTTCTTACTCACCACGGAAACCAGTTCGCTATCCAAAAGGGCAATGATGCACATCTTGAAGGGTACAGCTTTACCGTTTTCATGAACCATAAACTGGGCCAGGAAAATCGATGGCTTTTCCACCAAATGGGTACAGATCTCCAGGTTGCTGCAAAGGCATGGGACAGATACCTAGACAATGCATTTGCCAACGGGTTTGAAGTTGTCCATCTTGATGTGGCCAACAGCTGGTTCCGTTATCCTGCTTACAGCTCCGATGAGCACAGCAGTACAAATCCCGATATTAACACCTTCAAAATTCTAGAAACCTGTATCCAGAAAGCCCATGCCAGGGGAGGACGAGTGCATATCTGGGCCTGGGGAGATCATTCGCGTAAAGCCACCCCAATAGATGTGGGCGGGATTAACGGGGTGGCAGACCGCCGGGTGCAGCGGTATATTGCGGCCCGGCTTGGTCCGCTTCCCGGCTGGACCATGGGGTACGGCTTTGATCTGTGGGAATGGACGACCCTCAGCCAGATTGAGGCGTGGGCAGTCTATCTCTATGATCATTTCGGCTGGCAGCACCTGCTGTCAGCAAGAGGCTGGAAAATAACCACCACCCCTGTAACCATCATTGCCTACGGCTCTTTTGGCGGCGATGCAATCAGCACCACTGCCCATGGCCCG
>JAUVLX010000229.1 GCA_030600525.1 Desulfobulbus sp.
ATTGTCGTCCATGCCCCTTTTGAAAGGACTTCTTTGCCGAGTTCTTTTACTACCACCAAACCTTCTTCTTCGTAGTTAATTGTTAACTCTTCTATTTCTGATGCCATTATCTTGTCCTTTTTTTATTGGTGTACTGATATAGTGTTTGCAAAAACGCTATCTAGCCTAACCGTTCTGAAATGGCAATCTCTGATTTTCTTCTTGTGAGGTTAAACACGTTAAACCTCAGGTCGGATGTGAAAAAAGTAAGGGGCTTAATTTGTCTATATATTTTTTTATAGTTACGCAAAGGAATAAAAAAAGCCCAGTTTTCCCACTTAGTTGAAAAGCTGGGCTTAAGGCTACTTTTTACCGAAAATCAACTGGTTGTCTGTGCCAACTGCTACCAATATGTTGTCTCCTGTTGTAAAATTACCTTCAAGGATTTCCAATGCCAATGGATCTTCTATGTGGCGCCGGATTGCTCTTTTGAGCGGTCTTGCACCGAATGCAGGTTCATAACCAGCATTGACTAGGAATTGAATTGCATCGTTTGTAAGCGTTATCTCAATTTTTTTGGCTGCCAGTCTTTTTCTCATGCGTTTAATCTGGATGGCCACTATTTGTAACAGATCCTCTTTGGAGAGACTGTGAAACGTTATTAATTCGTCAATTCTGTTTAAAAATTCTGGTTTGAACTTCTGATGAAGCAAGTCCTCAATCTGGCGGTGCATTTCAACGGGATCTGTTTGCCCCATCTCCATAATAAGCTGACTTCCAAGATTTGAAGTCATAATAAGTAAAGTGTTTTTGAAATCCACAGTACGACCTTTTCCGTCTGTCATTCGCCCGTCATCAAGTACCTGAAGCAAAACGTTAAAGACATCTGGGTGTGCTTTTTCAATTTCATCAAGAAGGATGACAGCGTACGGGCGTCTCCTTACAGCTTCGGTGAGCATTCCGCCCTCATCGTAACCAACATACCCAGGAGGGGCTCCAATGAGGCGCGCTACCGAATGCTTTTCCATGTATTCTGACATGTCGATTCGGATCATGGAAGACTCCGAATCAAACAGGAAGTCCGCCAGTGTTCGAGCCAGTTCTGTTTTCCCCACACCTGTCGGTCCGAGAAAAATAAATGAACCCAACGGTCTGTCTGGGTCCTGAAGGCCAGCCCTAGCCCTACGAACGGCGTTGGCAACTGCACGGATAGCTTCTTTCTGGCCAATGACTCTTTTGGCAAGGACATTATCCGCCTGGATCAGTTTTTCTTTTTCCCCTTCAAGGAGTTTATCCACTGGAATCCCTGTCCACTTGGCAACAACAGCAGCTATGTCTTCCTCTGAAACTTCCTCTTTGAGCATCGGGTTGTTTTCCTGGATTTCAGCAAGTTTAGTGTTTGCGGACTCCAGATCTTTTTCTAGCTGTACGATTTTACCGTAGCGGATTTCAGCAACTTTGCTGAGTTCGCCGCTTCTTTCTGCACGCTGTTCCTCCATTCTAGCTTCATCAATGTTTGCCTTGATGTCGCGAATTGCTTGGATGATGTCACGTTCCAAGCTCCAACGGCCTTTCATGGCTTTTAATTCGTCATCCAAATTTGCCAGATCTTTTTTGAGCTCTTTCAGGCGGTCTTTTGATGTTTGGTCCTTTTCTTTTTTTAAGGCTTCTTGCTCTATTTTAAGCTTTATTTTTTTTCGCTCCAGCTGATCTATTTCAGTTGGCATGGAATCGATTTCGATACGCAATTGTGATGCTGCTTCGTCGATCAAGTCTATCGCTTTGTCTGGTAAAAATCTGGCAGTTATATACCTGCTCGATAAAGATACGGCCGCAACAGTGGCGGCATCCTGGATCCTGACACCATGGTGAACTTCGTATTTTTCCTTGATACCTCTTAAAATTGCTATGGTGTCCTCTTCGCTCGGTTCCTGAACAATGACTGGTTGGAACCGCCTCTCGAGGGCTGCGTCTTTTTCGATGTATTTTCGATATTCATCTAAAGTTGTCGCGCCGACACAATGAAGCTCACCTCTTGCAAGAGCGGGCTTGAGCATGTTGGATGCATCCATTGATCCTTCTGCCGCTCCCGCACCCACAAGAGTGTGCATCTCATCGATAAAAAGAATTATCTCTCCAGCTCTTTTTTCCACCTCTTTGATTACAGCTTTAAGCCGGTCTTCAAACTCACCACGATATTTTGCGCCTGCAACAAGGGATCCCAGGTCAAGGGCAATAACTTGTTTGCCCTCAAGTGTTGATGGAATATCTCCGTTTACTATCCGTTGAGCCAGCCCTTCAATAATGGCTGTCTTGCCAACTCCTGGCTCGCCAATCAGGACAGGATTGTTTTTGGTTCTTCTTGATAATACTTGGATAATACGTCGGATTTCCTCATCTCTGCCGATGACAGGGTCAAGCTTTTCCTGTCTTGCAACATCTGTCAGGTTGCGGGCGTATTTTTCAAGGGCTTGGTATTTTTCTTCGGGGTAGGGGTCGGTAACTCTCTGGTTACCCCTTATTGAGGTGAGTGCTTGTAGGAAATTATCGCTGGTAACCCCCATGCGTTGAAGCATAGTGGTGACTTTGAGTTTTGGATTTGCGAGCATGGCCAGGAAGAGATGTTCCTGTGAGACGTATTCGTCTTGCATGTCGCTGGCCGTTTTAAATGCTTGTTCAAGCAGAGAGCGGAATTGTGCCGAAGCATACGCTTGATTTGCCGCCGCACCAGTGACTTGAGGTAACTCGCTTATTAATTTGTTTGTTTCATTGAGGATCAGACTTGGTGTTATTCCCATTTTTTGCAAAACAGGAACGACCACTCCTTCGGGCTGCTCCAGGATTACCTTGAGTAAATGTTCTGGCTGTATTTCCTGGTTGCCTCCATTTTGGGCAAGGTTGTGGGCATTTTGGATTGCCTCCTGTGATTTGAGAGTAAATTTATCAAGTTGCATTGTATGTCTCCTTGTTTTCCCAGGGTAGGGTTGAGGGGAAATTGTTTTTTTATATCGGAGAAAATAAGGATGAAACAGGGAGTGTCAAGATTTTGGCACATTCGGTTTATGTTTTGTTTTTGTTCATAAAAAAAAAGCCCCTGTCAAACGACAGAGGCTTTTTAATGAGATTATGCTTTTGGTTATGAGCAACATGATCCTGACGCGCATGATCCAGAACTACAGCCACCCCCGCCGCCAACGGGATTCGTTGAGGTTATGGAAAATCCAGAACCGTGTTCTGCTTCTACAAAATCAATTTTTACAGCCCCACACGTAGAGAGCAGTTCCTTTTCTATTAAAAAATCAATGGTGCCTTTATTAAATGTGGTATCGTTATCTTTAGCGTCATCGAGTGCTAATCCCAATGCAGGGCCAGCACAACCGCCTTGCATCAGCGCAATGCGGATAGCTGATTCCGTTTTATTTTGCTGCAGGTAAGATGTAAGGTTCTCTAAGGCCTTTTCTGTAATTTCAAACATATGTATCTCCTGTAAATTTTAAAACATCATTTTTTGGGGAAACATGGCATTGAGGTATGCGTCCCTCGTTAATAAGTGGCCGAACTCAATGGATAAATAATCTGTCATTGGTACGATTCGGTTGGCTGCCTCCAGGAGTTGAGGGCCTTGTGTTCGGCCAAAAAAAAAGCCTCTGCCCAGAGGCAGAGGCTTGTGTACAAGAAAATAAATTCTTGTAATCAGCCGCACGAACCTGAAGAGCAGGATCCTGAGCTGCAACCACCACCACCGCCAACTGGATTAGTTGAGGTTATGGAAAAACCTGATCTATATCCTGCTTCGAGGAAATCAACTTTGATTGCACCGCAGGTAGTCAATAGACTATCTTCAACCAGGAATTTTATAGCGTCTTCTTCGAAAGTTTTATCGTTATCTTTTGGCTCATCCAGAGCCAATCCCAAAGATGGGCCAGCTCAGCCACCCTGCATCAAAGCGATGCGGACAGAAGACTCAATGCTGTTTTCCTCAAGATAGGATTTGAGATTTTTTATAGCTGATTCTGTTACTTCAAACATTCATACCTCCTAATTTTCCTTTCTTAACCCCCTAAAGGGGCTGTGTTCTGACATGCGTACTACGTTAAGCCTGTTGATATATAATGTCAATACAGGGAGACAATCCAACGTCATCTGGATGGAATTACGTACATCTAAAATGAGAAAGCCCTTTACCATAAAATATGACAATAGGGAAGTCCTCTTTGCTAACGGCACTATTCATGTGGGGCGAATTATGAGCAATAGATATCGAATTGTTGAAAGATGTTGTCAAAACTGTTCCCAGTCTCTACACTTTATCTCATATAAATAGAGTATGCATTGCTTGTCTCTTTTGTAGAGGAGAAGTGCATTTAGAATGTAAAAAAAATATTTTATAACATCAGACCTAATGCGTGAAAAAATTTTAATATCCACCGGCGGTGGTGATGCCCCTGGCCTTAATGCGGTGATTTTTGCAGTGGTTAAGTCTGCAACCCGAAAGGGGTGGGAGGTGTATGGCAGTCGGTCAGGCTATGGCGGTTTGTTGGACCGGGATGATTTGGTTCGCCTTTCTCCGGAGGATGTTGAAGGTATCCTTCCTATAGGCGGGACTATTCTCGGCTCAACCAATAAGGGAAACCCTTTTGCAATGCCAGTCGAAAATCTCGCCGGTGAGATTCAAGTCATAGATGTTTCAGATAAAATAATGAGCAACTTTAAACGAATGGGTTTTTTTTGTCACGTGGCTATAGGTGGTGACGGTAGCCTGGAAATAGCCCATCGTTTTGCTCAGAAAGGGATGCCTGTTATCGGTGTACCTAAAACCATTGATAATGACCTGGAAGCAACGGAGAGCACATTTGGCTTTGATACTGCCGTCTCCACCGCCACCGATGCCATTGATAAGCTGCATTCTACGGCCAAATCCCATGACCGTGTGATGGTTGTCGAAGTCATGGGGCGTGATTCTGGGTGGATAGCGCTTTATTCCGGTATTTCCGGTGGAGCCGATGTTATTCTTCTGCCTGAGATACCTTTCAGTCTCGATGCAGTTTGCGAAAAGATTGCCGATAATGAATTGCATGACAAACATTATTCTATCGTAGTGGTTGCTGAAGGTGCCGCCTCCGAAGGGGGGAAAGTGATGAGCAAGGGCAAAGGCGAACTGGGAAGGGATGAGATGGTCCTTGGTGGTGTTGGCGAGTGGGTTGCAGCTGAAATCCGAGATCGGCTTGGCAAGGACACGCGTTCTCTGGTACTGGGACATCTTCAGCGTGGTGGTTCCCCCACGACCTTTGACAGACTGCTTGCGCTTCGCTATGGCGCAGCCGCGGTGCGGATGGCAGAAGCGGAAGTGTTTGATCATATGGTAGCCTGGACCCCACCTACAATGACATCCGTGCCCATTGCCGATGCTATCTGTAGGCGGAAAAAAGTGGACTTGAGTAGTGATAAAGTGCTCACTGCCCGTGAAATTGGTATCTGTTTGGGAGATTAAAAAAGGTATGACAGCCGATACACTCAGTGAAATGTACAGCAGGCTCATGGATCATTTCGGACCGCAAAGCTGGTGGCCCGGGGAAACACCTTTTGAAGTAATGGTGGGCGCTATACTGACCCAGAATACCAACTGGGGGAATGTGGAAAAGGCCATCCATAGGACTAAGGATGCGGGAATGCTCAGTCTGGAAAAGCTGGTCGACTTATCTCCTGGGTTGCTGGCAGAGTATATCAGGCCAGCTGGCTACTACAATGTCAAAGCTGCTCGCCTGCTGAACCTTTGTCACTGCATTGTTGGTCACGGAGATGGCACGGTGGCTGGATTCCTAGCGCAGCCGCTGGCAGAGTTGCGTACTCAACTCCTTGGCGTAAAAGGGGTTGGGCAGGAAACT
>JAUVLX010000140.1 GCA_030600525.1 Desulfobulbus sp.
CGTATATTGTGGCTCAAATGGACCCGCTGGCCCTAACTGAGCACTTTTGGGGGTTCTTCGGCAGGACCCCTTATACTCTGCTTTTTTTCAATACCTGGGAAACGATGCAGCCCGTTGTTGATAGATTGAATGACCATCGGACACCTCTTATAGTGCATAGCAGCTGAGTTGAGCCACCATATACTGCTAACTCACCAATATATCAATCCTGGGAGAGTCAAAAGAATATCGCTTCATAAGCTAAGGACTCTAAATGTGTTATCTCGTGTCTGTCTCAAAATGCGATTTTTAGCCTAAATACCATTAATGGACGGGGGTATTCCCTAGACGAGACCTTAACCGTGCCTATAAACCGTAAAGTTGGATCGTGCCGAAAATATCATTTACCCCAAATACCAGTCCCTCAGGTCCTGTGGAAAAAAGGAAAATGAAGACGATAAAAAGTGAAATAGCCATAACAAGAGTGTCAGACCCAGAAGATTTTCCATATCGTCTGTTTTCATGTGTATTCTTGGTTTCTTTACTCTGCATTGGTATTTCCTGTTGCGTGTATTGCATTGCCTGATATTTGTAAGTAACGATAAAATCATCTAAATAGCACAACCTGTCATGACCAGGCAGGAGAGACGGATGGAAGGAAACCTGTGCTATGACAGGTTATGCATATCATTGATCTAACGTTTTTTATCTTCAGCTAATCTATGTGAGCTTTCAATTGCGACTTGTGTCAAATCTTGTGGTACCGGTAACGTAGCTAGCTTGTGTGCTGAAATCACCTTGTTCACTTTCTGCATCATCATTATTTGCTGAACCACAATATCCTCCATGGCCTTGGCAACAGGGTGAAACGTTTGACGAATTGCTGTTTCATCGGTATCTATTTTCAGGTTTTGGTTGAAGAGCGCCTGCACCCTTGCAAGGTGTTCTTTGGAGACTATGAGTTTTTGATCAAAATCATTTCGGATATTTTCAATTTGAGTAATTTCCTCCGCACTTAGTTTATCCTCGACTCTTTCAATCTGGGGGGCTTGTTGAGAGTAGATTTCAGGCATGATACTGGTTGCCATACACTGTCCATTGATACAAAGTATGCTTGCAATTCCAATGCAGTTCACTATCCCAACAGTATGTATCTTTTTTAATGTCAACATGAGAACTCCTGTTAATTATGGCAGAAGGTTCATTGCTTTTTTTTATGCACAAAGTAATGAAACCACCTGTCTGCTCACTTTGAAAATCATCCTATCAGTACAGCCAACTGTATGCTGGATATCCTGAAAGTAGCGATTGCGATGCCTTTGCTTTATTCTTTGACAGAGAATATCCTGCAAATACGCAAATAATATGGACCAAATGAGGAAAAATCTAAAAGTTGGCTATACCTGTGCAGATGGCTGGTGTTGGATATTGATTTATGTGACAGGTTTTACAGACGAGTTAAAGAGGGGCCGAAGGTAAACAAAAAAACTCAGAGAGCACTTGAACGCTCCCGAGCCAGCAATCAATAGTATGGTATTATGAGCAAAATTATTTTCACACCCGAAAGATGTGAAAAAGATGGGTTGACCGAGAATCTTCACTGACAACAATGCAGAGAGTACAATTTTTTAAAATCACTTTTCCATTCGTACCGATAAGGAAAAAATGGTCGAGCAGGAGGTGTTACAATCATTCATCCTCATTTATCGATGGGTGCCTTCAGTACGTAATGTCCAGTTTGTGTTTTGGAGTATTATTGGTAGCAGTAGGCATATTTTTGCTCTTTGCGGAATGGTTGTTGACTGGCCAAAAGAAAAAAGGTATCTGCCAGGGGGCTCTGTTTTAGGCACATTGGTGATTGGTCACCCGCAATATAATTATCACCCATTCTACTCCGTAAAGAAACTCGTATCGTTTGGCGTTAGCCTAATGGATCTCAGTCTCAGCGGTGTCCGGTCGAATTTCTCATGGTTGTAGAGTGTTGTTGGCTCTTGTTTATATAATCACGTGATAGATGTGTATTTGATTTTCTAGATTCTCTTTACTTGGCTGGATCAACACGAATTTCACACTTCATAGGTTGACGCGACACTAGCCCCCAATGCAATCTATTTATTACGACTTGCTGATGGTCTGTCAGGATTTTTTGTATGAATAAAAATATCGGCTGGATAGTCTTTGGCACTCTTCTTTTTTACCTGTTGAGTGTACCTGTTTCCTTTTTACTGCCATTACCAACACTACTTGCTTGGTTAGTACCGCTCCTGACCTGGAAGAACCTTGCGAAAAATGCTCGTCACCAAGCCTCGCTGCTTGTCGTCATTGGACTTATTGCACTTGTATTCTCCGCCTGTCAGGGGGTATTTCTTGGCTGGAAAGATATTTTTGCAATCAACCTTCCCTTGCTGGCGATGTTTGTTGCTGTATCCTTTCTCACCTTGACCAATCCTGCGACTGAGGATCCGTACTTGCCGGAAGGGAAGGGTGCCGTTGTATCAACAGCAGTTGGGACACACCTTCTCGGAGCAGTAATTAATCTATCTGTCCTTTTTGTTTTTGGAGATCGACTGAAAAGAAACGGAGTACTGAGCAAAGAGCAGTTGATTGTTTTGGGGCGTTCTTTTACAGCGGCGGCCTGGTGGTCCCCTTTTTTTGTTGCAACCGGTGTTGCACTCACATATGCACCTGAAATGCAGTGGAAAGAGACATTGGTTCCAGGCGGTATAATGAGCATCATTGGTATTTGTTATACCATTGCCGAGGTTTGTTTTTTCAGAAAAAACAGGTTTTCAGGTTACCCCTTGAAAAAAGAGAGTCTTGCTGTGCCTCTCTTTCTTGCGGCCATTGTAATCCTTGTTCATTACCAATGGCATCAAGTCAGCGTGCTCCTCCTCATCTGTATACTTGCTCCTCTAGGCACCGTTGTTTTTATGAAAGGCAGGCCGCGAATAAAAACAATACGTGATTTTATTGAGAACAAAATATCATCGGTCAGTAGTCCTTTTGCCTTGTTTCTTGCTGCAGGAGTATTTTCTTCCGGGATCAAGTCAATAACCCACGTGTATCCAGGGTTATTTAGCTTTAATAATATGAATTTGAGCCCAATGCTTTTTGCAATACTTGCCGGTATCATGATCATTGTTGGAATTTTCGGTGTTCATCCGGTTGTAAGTATAGCCGTCGTCAGCCCGTTACTACTTCCACTTAATCCTGATCATTCCCAACTCGGTTTTCTTTTTCTTACCAGCTGGGCTGTTTCTACTTGCAGCAGCCCACTCTCAGGGGTGGGACTGGTCATGGTCAGTCGATTTAACGCCCCACCAAAGGTAATAATAAAAGATAACTTCCTTTATGCGATTGTGATGTGGGCAATTGCCACGCAAATGAACGTTATCTTTTTTTGTTGACTGACATGAGCATAATAAGAATGTTTGGTTGTTAAAAAAAACGACACAACTTCAGTTCAATAAAAGAGGCTCTGGCAAAGGTTGGATGCTTGATCGATTACCAGAGGTTCAACAAACAAATAAAAACATAAGGTATTTGTCATGTCCTATTCACCTTCATTAAGTTCAGGGTATACTTTTGCTAAAAATCGAAGTTTATTTATATCCCCTCAATCAGGTATGTGCTCTTTTTGTACAGAAGATTGCGCAGGTACATGTGAATTGGCCCAAGCAGCCGTGTTGGGTGCGCAAACTGTCTACCCTATGACCACCGGAAACAATCAGATTGCATCGGAAAAAGACTATCCGTTGGATTTTTCGCACTTCAACATCAACGGACGAGTGTTCGGCGCCCATGGAGCAGGTGAGAGTAGTGAAGAGGCGACTATTTTTAATGTGAACCTTGAGCGCACCTACGGAACCGTTCATCCCATTAAAATGACCATGCCCGTCATACTTCCAGCCTTGATCAAGCTCAACTGGCAGGATTATTTTGCGGGGGCCGCCATGGCAGGGGTGACCTGTATCATCGGGGAGGATGCAAGGAATAACGAACCGAATTTACAGATCAAAAACGGACAGATAACTGATTTCCCATTACTAGGAAAAGCCCTAGATTGCTTTCGTCAATATGGTCGAGGATACGGCCAGATCGTCTTGCAATGTAATATGGATGACGATCTGGTTGGGGTGCCAAAAATTGCTCTTCAACGATATGGCGCAGAAGCCATTGAGATAAAGTTCGGCCAGGCTGCCAAGGGAACCCAGCCAGTTAAACGGGTACAGGATATCGAAACAGCCATCAAGAGGCAACAACTTGGGGATCTTGTACACCCCGACCCACAAGATCCTGTCATTCAGAAAGCGTATAATGACGGAGTTTGTCCTAATTTTCATACCTATGGCAGGCTTCCGTTGTGGACAGAGGAATCCCTTATTGCACATATTGACAAGTTAAGAGAGTGGGGTGCTAAAAATATCTACTTTAAAATGGCTGGGTATGACAGAGCTGATATCGAACGAGTGCTTCGCCTCGCCTGTCTGGCCCAGGTAGATATGATAACTTTTGATGGAGCGGGAGGCGGATCCGGATACAGCCCGTCGAAGATGATGAATGAATGGTCTTTGCCAACGGTGTGTCTGGAAGATGTGGTGGTCCGTCTTTGTACGCAGCTCAAAAGAGAAGGTGCAACTTTACCGGCTATTGTCATGACCGGTGGTTTCGCAAGTGAAGATCACGTGTTCAAGGGCCTTGCCTATGGTGATGGCTATGTGCAAGCTATTGGATTATGCCGTGCATCAATGGCTGCGGCCATGACCGGCAAAAAAATCGGAGAGCAGATAAAAAGCGGTAATGTTCCTCCTGGTTTTAAAGCATACGGATCAACCATTGAGGAAATATTTGCCGATCTTCCTGATCTGCGTGCTCTTTATGGTACGGAGGCAAATGCATTTTCGACAGGAGCAATCGGCGTTTTTTCTTATCTTAATAAGATAGCATTTGGATTAAAGCATTTTGCAGCGTTGAATCGTAAGTTTAATCTGGACCTTGTTGACAAAAGCGATCTTATTCCCCTCACCACAGAGGCCAGAGCACTTATGAAAAATGAGTGGTTCGTGCCAGCAATAGGATCAGCCGCGTAATCCGTACAGGAGTAAGGAGCTGTCCGTAAATAAGTTGGACAATATCGCGCTCATATTTAGGTTAGATTTGGATGATCTAATTGAACAAAGCCGCAGGCGTAGTTGCGCTACGTTGAGGACTTTGTGATTGAAGATCAGCCAAAGATGACCTGAAGATGCGATGCGAGATGTTCAAGTTATTTCAGGACAACTCCTAAGCAAAAACTTCCAAAATGTAAGGCCTGACACCCTTTGTCCCGATTATTGGGCCACGACGTCCTCAATGTGGCCTTGATGCTATCCTCATGATTCCATTTACCTACACTTCTCTCATACAGAGAAAGAGGAGTGTAGGTTTTCTTATTTTTTCCAATGCTCTTTTGCAATATTGCTTCTGCTGCAAAAAGATAACAGCTCTTTCGTTAAGCCTGTATCACAAGTTTTCGTGTCATTGGCCGGAAAGGTTGCGGCTGCAAGATAATATCCCGGTACAAGTGTCTCTTGTTGTCTCCACGTAGCGTTAGAGCTAATTAATTTGTTCGACAAATTAATGATATAGGCATACTATGTTTACTGAGAGGGGCTATATATATGCCCTTTGTTTTGGTTGTAAGTGAGAGTCAGTTTTGGTTCGTAAACATCTACATTCACTAATTTCTTTTAAAAGGAGGAAAAAATGGGTTTGTCGAGAAAAACCATTGTGGGAATGTTGTTTGCAGGAGGTATTCTCCTTGCCGGCACCAGTGTGGGAGCAGCAGAGAAGCCCAATATTCTGGTGATCTGGGGGGATGATATCGGGCAAACCAATATCAGTGCCTATACCAGAGGCCTAGTTGGATATCAAACTCCCAATATCGATCGCATCGGTGACGAAGGTATGCTGTTCACAGATTATTATGGTGAACAGAGCTGCACAGCTGGAAGGTCGTCATTTATTATGGGGCAGTCTGTTTTCAGAACAGGGTTGTCCAAGGTAGGTCTTCCGGGTGCCAACGAAGGGATGCAGGAAGAAGACCCCACCATTGCAACGGTCCTAAAAGCACAAGGGTATGTCACCGGTCAGTTTGGTAAAAATCATTTGGGTGATAAGGACGAACATTTACCGACCAACCACGGGTTTGACGAATTTTTTGGTAACCTTTATCACTTAAATGCAGAAGAAGAACCGGAGAATGCAGATTATCCCGGCGACGTGATCGTTGCAGGCGGTAAAACATTCAAGGAAACATATGGACCGCGAGGGGTTATCCATTCCTGGGCGAATCCCGATGGAACCCAAAAAATTGAAGACACCGGTCCTCTTACAAAAAAGAGAATGGAAACTGTTGATGACGAGACTTCTGAAAGGGCACTAGCCTTTATGGAAGAGACGGTTAAAGCTGGTAAACCATTCTTTATCTGGTGGAACGGAACCAGAATGCATTTTCGAACCCATGTTAAAGAATCTCATCGCGGAATATCAGGACAGGATGAATATGCAGATGGCATGGTCGAACATGATATGCATATTGGTAAATTCCTGCAAAAACTTGACGAGCTGGGCATTGCCGACAATACCATAGTTTTTTATTCTACCGATAACGGTCCACATATGAATACATGGCCAGATGCGGCAATGACTCCATTTCGTGGAGAAAAAAACACCAATTGGGAAGGCGGCTGGCGCGTACCTGCATTGGTTCGTTGGCCTGGGCATATAGAACCCGGATCGGTGAGCAATGAGATTGTTCATCATATGGACTGGCTACCGACTTTTGCCGATGTCGCAGGAGCAAAGGACATCAAACAACAACTTTTGAGCGGTACAAAACTGGGTGCGCGAGACTATAAGGTTCATCTTGACGGCTATGACATTTTGCCGCTGCTAACAGGTCAGGAAAAGAAGAGCCCGCGTAACGAAATTTTCTACTTTTCAGATGACGGAGATCTCACTGCACTCAGATTTGATGATTGGAAGCTCATTTTTATGGAGCAGCGTGTAGAAGCTACTCTTCAGGCGTGGCAAGAACCATTTATTCCGCTACGGTTACCTTATATCTTTAACTTAAGAAGAGACCCTTATGAACGGTCTCAAATCACGTCAAATACTTATTATGATTGGATGCTGGATCGGGCTTATCTCTTGGTTCCAGCGCAGACCTATGTAGGACGTTTTCTCGAAACATTCAAGGCGTTTCCACCTCGTCAGAAAGCAGCTAGCTTCAGCCTTGATAAGGTTATGGCCACACTTTCTTCCGGTGCAGGCGCAAGTAAGTGACCTTTTTTATCCTTACTCCTACATTATAAGGCTATAGCCATGTAACAGTACCAGGTTCATGAACCTGGTACTGTTTTTCTTTGTTAAAGCCTGCTACATCACTTACGTTTCTGAAACCTGGAGAAAAGAGATGGAAAGAACGAAAAAGTTCCTGTGGTGTTTTTTTCTAACTGCCTTTACAGCCTTTGTTTTTTTTAACACAGCTTCCTGGGCTCAAGATGCTCCCTTAGCCTCATGGAATGATACCCTTCCCAAACAGAAAATTTTAGAATTTGTCTCCACTGTTACCGCTGAGGGAAATCCTGAGTTTGTTGTCCCTGAACAACGTATTGCCGTATTTGATAACGACGGCACGCTTTGGGCGGAACAACCTGTATATTTCCAAGTGTATTTTATTATAGACCGGATAAGGCAGCTTGCACCTCAGCATCCGGAATGGAAAGATCAGGAACCTTTTGCTTCTGTCCTTAAAGGCGATATGAAAACAGCATTGTCTAGGGGGATGAAGCCTTTACTTGAAATGGTAATGGCCACCCATGGCGGAATGAGCACCGAGGAATTTAAGCATATTGTTTTAGAGTGGATTAAGGAGGCTAAGCACCCTGAGACTGGAAAACATTTCACCGATATGGTGTACCAGCCTATGCTCGAACTGCTTGATTACCTCCAGGCAAACGGTTTTAAAACCTTTATCGTTTCTGGCGGCGGAATAGAATTTATGCGTCCCTGGACAGAAAGTGTCTATGGTATCCCGCCAGAGCAGGTTGTGGGATCAAGCATTAAAACACAATATGAAGTGCGTGACGGAAAACCTGCTATTGTTCGTCTGAAAGAACTCAACTTTATAGACGACAAAGAGGGGAAACCTGTTGCCATTAATCAACATATCGGGCACCGTCCTATTATGGCATTTGGCAACTCGAATGGGGATTTTCAGATGCTGGAGTGGACCACGAGTGGCTCAGGGTCGAGATTCGGGATGTTGGTACATCACACTGATGCCGATCGCGAATATGCCTATGATCGTAACTCCCATATAGGCAAACTGGATCGAGGACTGGATGAAGTACAGGAACGTGGTTGGGTGCTCATGGATATGAAAAAAGACTGGAACACTGTTTTTAAAAAGTAATATAAAACGTAACTTGTATGATGATTTATTGAACGAAGCGATAGAATAAATCATCTATGAATACAGACCTCGTGAAAATCCAAGCTAGCATATCGTTTAATTGCCTGCCACCAGGGCATTCCCCTGCATAATTGGACGAGAATTAAAGCCTGCTAATTGGACGTTTCGTCACTCAACTAATTGAATAATAGCCGCAAAATG
>JAUVLX010000063.1 GCA_030600525.1 Desulfobulbus sp.
TTTCCAACAGATGTGGCAAAATCCCCCACCACATTTTGAAATTGGCATGGCTGGACCAGGAAACCCCAGCAGCAATTAGCAAATAAAATATAAACAGCGTCCAGGCAGCTTTCCCGGCTCACGCCCGTTTTTCCCCAAAAAAACACTATCAATCAAGATACCCATGAAAGGTTTTTTCAAGCTTATCAGCTCCAATGAATTCACAGGGCTTTTTGAACAGTTTCTTCCTCTTGCAACAGAAACAATGCCACTCGCAGATGGCCATCAACGTATTCTGGGCGATGACATTCTGGCTGGCGACAACCTGCCACCCTTTTCCCGGTCCACCATGGATGGCTACGCGGTAAGGGCCAAGGATACCTTTGGCTGCTCTGAGTCAGAGCCGGCACTACTGAATGTGATAGGCGAAATAGCCATGGGCAGTTCAGGCAGGCAGCACGCCCTCCGTCCCGGCCAGGCTCTTCGCATCTGGACTGGCGGCGAGCTCCCCCAAAAAGGAGATGGTGTGGTGATGGTGGAATACACCCACCAGCTTGACGACCAGACCGTTGAAATCTTTCGCCCGGTGGCTCCCGGACAAAACACCACTCGCGCTGGAGAAGATTACCAGGAAGGGGCCGCTGTCCTTCAACAGGGAAGAAAACTGCGCCCTGCAGACCTTGGAGTTCTGGCCGGACTTGGTACCACATCGATTCCGGTGTACCGTCAACCACGGGTGGCCATCATATCAACCGGCGACGAGCTAGTATCACCGAACCAGCAACCAGGTCCCGGACAGATACGGGATATCAACTCAACCACCCTGGCGGCACTGGTTACAGAAGCTGGAGGTATACCATTTCCTCTAGGCATCATCGGCGACGACCTCAACACCATGAAACAGGCCTGCATCAAGGCCCTGGAAGAGGCGGATGTACTGCTCCTTTCCGGGGGCAGTTCTGTGGGACGAAGAGATTTCACCCTGCAGGTCCTGGAACAGATACCACAGACCCAGTTACTGGCTCACGGTGTAGCGATCCGCCCAGGAAAGCCGACCATCCTTGCCAGTCTTGGCAATCAAGCCTTATTTGGCCTACCTGGCCATGTGGCGTCAACAATGGTTGTTTTTTATCTCTTTGTCCGTCCACTGCTCCATAAACTCCAGGGACGGCCCTGTGCAATGGGGCTCCAGGCAATCCGAGCAATCACAGACCAACAAATTCCATCAACCATTGGCCGTGAAGAATACGTCCGGGTGCAGTTGACTCCCCAACCTGAGAATACCCCCCCCCTTGCCACACCTATTTATGGCAAATCAGGACTGCTTAAGCCCTTAGTGCAGGCTGATGGATTGTTGACCATTGGACGGGATGTCGAAGGACTGGACAAAGGAGTAGAGGCAACGGTCCTACTTTTTCCTTAGTTGGCAACACGAGATTGCGACACCAATTACGACACCAATTGCGAAGAGTACCTGCATCACTTTCAGAAACAATCAAAAACGCAGGTTTTCTCCTTCCAAGAAATACCTACCACAACAGCCGGAGCTGTCATGAAACGAAAGATTTACCTCAATATGCAATCCAGGAAAAATGCACAGGACATTTTCTGGTCTCGCTTTACCAGCTTAACAACACATACAGAAACCATTAATGTCAAAGAGAGCTGCGGTCGCATAACAGCTGCTCCGATTATTGCCAGGCTTTCAGCTCCCTCCTTTCATTCTGCTGCCATGGACGGTATAGCCGTTATGGCTGAAGATACATTTCTCGCTGCCGATGACAACCCGGTGACTCTGGATATAGCCGGCGGGCAAGCTGCGCTTATCAACACTGGTCACCCCTTGCCACCAGATAAGAATGCGGTCATCATGGTTGAAAACATCCTCCTGAATAATGACAACAGCAATGCAGTCATTCGAGAGCCAGTGTTCCCCTGGCAGCATGTACGCAAGGTCGGTGAAGATATTGTTGCCACAGAGTTGCTTTTCCCCACCGGACACCAGATTCAACCTGCCGACATCGCGGCCATGATCACCGCAGGCTGTACCTCGGTAAAGGTTCGCAGAAAACCTGTTATCACCATTGTTCCCACAGGTTCTGAACTGATCCCCCTGAAAGATTCTACAGAAATACCCCCACCGGGAAAGACCATCGAATCCAACTCGGCAGTACTGGCAGGGCTTGCTGAAAAAGCCGGGGCCACCGTCCGGGTCACCGACATTATCTCCGATGACTACGAGACCTTAAAAGAGCATATCAAAAACAACATTGAAACCGATACCGATATGCTGGTAGTCAATGCCGGTTCATCAGCCGGTAGCGCAGACTACACCGCCCAGATCATCGACGACCTTGGTGACATCCTGGTCCACGGCGTTACCATCATGCCCGGTAAACCAACCATCCTGGCCACGGTTAACAACAAGCCGGTTGTCGGGATTCCTGGCTACCCAGTTTCCGCTATCATTGCCTTTGAACAGTTTGTAATGCCGCTACTGGCGCAGATGCAGGGGATAATACTGCCTGAGCCGGTTTGTGTGCCAGCTATATTGGCAAAAGACATTCCCTCCCAGAGCGGTATTGAAGAGTTCAGACGCATGATAACAGGGAAGATAGGGGATAATTATGTGGCAGTTCCCCTGAAAAAAGGCTCCGGAGCCATAACCACCCTTACCCGGGCGAATGCCATGCTCCATATTGATGCCGCCTCAGAAGGGGAATCCCGCGGCAGCTTGGCAGAACTTGAACTACTGCAACCTAAAAAAACAATAGAGCGGACCATACTCAGCACCGGAAGCCATGACTTAAGCCTGGATCTGCTTAGAGATTCGCTTCAACAGCACACCCCTGCTTATTACCTGGCCTCCACCCATGTAGGATCACTGGGTGGTATCATGGCAATGCAGAAATCCATGACCCATATCGCAGGATCACATCTGCTTGATCCAGAAACAGGAACTTACAACATTGCTTTTATAAAAAAATACCTGGCAGGTCGTAAGATTTCAATCATCACTCTGGCCCACCGACAACAGGGATTTATCATCAAAAAAGGAAATCCTAAAGCCATCAAAACTATCCATGACCTGCTTCGTGATGATGTCACGTTTATCAACCGACAGGCGGGTTCTGGGACCAGGGTCCTGCTGGATTACGAACTCGACAAAAACGACATCGACCCTGACAACATCAAGGGATACGATCATGATGAATACACCCATATGGCAGTGGCGGTGACGGTTCTTTCAGGAAAAGCTGATATGGGACTAGGAATAATGAGCGCTGCCAAAGCCCTGGAACTCGATTTCATTCCAGTGACAGAGGAACGGTACGACCTGCTTATAGATGATGCCTATCTACAACTACCGATGATTCAAACACTGCTCGCTATCATCAACTCCCAGCCCTTTCAACAAACGCTGGAATCTATGGGCGGATATTCGACCAGGGAAACTGGCCAGTTTGTGCAAATCTAAAAGTGTTTATGGATTCAGGCGGACAAAGGTTTGCTTGGTAGCAAAAAGAAAAAAATGAGGAAGGGAAGAAGAAAAACACCTTTTTTCTTCAAGATTGAAAACAGGAGCCTGCAAATTGCCTTTAACAGGCACAGGTCCTAGTGGACAGACAATCTCCACCGGCCACCGCTGCTAGAGACAGCCTGCTGTCACGACAGTGAGTTTACCGGTCGGTGGAAGATTAAGACTCGACACAACAAAGGGAGCACCATCAATCCTGAATCCGCTCCCGTGTCTTCTACTCAGGCTGGTGCAATCAGCTTGATTGCACCTTGTTGACCATATAGTTATTAACGGCATCCTGCACCGTCTTTATTGCCAAATAGGCGCAATGCTCTTCCTGCTGGGGAAATTGGCCGATCTTGCTGAGTACATCCTCACCGGTCAAATCAAAAATCTGTTCCACGGTTTTACCAATGGCAATTTCCGCGGCAAAAGAACCGCAGACATTACTTGATCCGCAACCATCTGTGGTATACGAGGCCTCAGTTACCCGATCCTCTTCGATCTTTAAAAACATTTCCATCGTATCCCCACAGCTTCCTGTAATACGCCCCTGAACATGGGCATCTTCCATTCTACCGTGGAAAAGTGGGTTACGCCAACGATCAAACCCGACTACACCATACGCACCTTTGGCATCATCAAACACCTGTTCCTGGATTGAATCCACCATCGCGTTAAACTGTTCGTCATTCATGTACTACGTATTCCTTTTCAATCACTGCGGCTCAGTAAACCAACAGTACCCCGTGTTTATCGCTCAAGGCGGACAGCCATCTTTTTACCAATGACCATCGGTATTGGGATTATCCGTGTAGGTTACATCTCCGCTTTTCATTTTCTCAACAGCCTGGGCAACGGTACCAGAAATATCGCTGACAACCTTGACCCCTGCCGCATTAATGGTTTGGAAAGCCTTGGGGCCGCAATAGCCGGTAAGCAGAACTTCAGCTCCCTTCTCGCTGACCATGCTCGCAGCCTGAATCCCAGCGCCCTTAAAAGCATTGATATTTTCGGTGTTGTCTACTGCTTCAAAAGCCAATGAATCAGTATCAACAATTATAATATAGCGTGCTCTGCCGAAGCGAGGATCCACTTCGCTGTCCAGAGTAGCACCTTTTGCAGTTATTGCTATCTTCATTTTATTATCTCCAGAAAAAAATGACCCGTCCGGTAAAATGTCAGTACATTCAGAAAAGAAACAAGCGTTTCGAGGTAGGAGAAACTCTGAAATTAATACAAAAGCATATTTATTTACTGGACGGGTCAAAATAAATTATTGACCACCACCGCATACATCGTTGTCGGTGATCTTCGGAAGCTTGCCTGCTAAGAAATCGTCAACAACTGGCTTGATCTCAGCTCGAGCAGCATCATGATACACTTCAATCCCAACCTGACGAAATCCTGCCAAAGGACGCGCACCTATACCACCAACAACAAGAGCATTGACGTTATTTTCTGCAAGCAGGTTGACCGGGACCATACAGCCACCCTGAAGGTGCTCCTTGTTAGGAAGGGTTGTTACTTCTTTAATTTCCCCGTCTTCAAAATCAACAAAGGTAAAGACATCGCAATGGCCAAAGTGACCGGCACGGGTGCCATCTAAACCACCATCACCATTCGAGGGAATTGCTACTCTCATCATCACCATTTTTTTTCCTTTCACTTTTATTATTATTGAATTGTTGCCTTCAAGTCCACCACACCCATATTGTTGAGTACTGGTGCATTCACTATTTTCTCCCAAATATCCCGTACAGACTGCAGGGTCGGAGAATCTTCTACATATTCAAAGATATTGACGCCCTTGACCATAGATTTGACAAAAATCGTATCAAACGGGACTCTACCAAGCACCTTCATGTTTCGCTCGACGGCCACCTTCTCGACGGACTCGGTAAGCTCTTGATTCAAATCGAATTTATTGATTAAAACCATACCTGGTATCTGAAAATGTGCAGCCAAATCAGCCACCCGCAACATATCATGGATACCGGAAACACTAGGTTCGACAACAATAACCAGAGCTGTAGCACCACTGATTGAGGCTATAACAGGACACCCGATACCAGGAGGGCCATCAGTGAGTAAAAGATCATGTCCTCTTTCTTCTGCAAGTTCTCTTGCCTCCTTACGCACCAAGCTGACAAGTTTGCCTGAATTTTCTTCAGCAATGCCCAGCCTTGCATGCACCATTGGTCCAAATCTGGATTCTGAAATGAACCATTCTCCGCATTTCTGCGGCGGAAAATTAATAGCACCTTCAGGACACATGTCAACACAGACACCGCACCCTTCGCAACTGATTGGATTAACGGTAAAGCTCTCGTCTATGGCGTCAAAACGACAAACCTCGCGACATGTGCCGCACTCGGTGCAGGCAGCGGTAACAATCTCTGCAATTCCGCCCCCCATAAAATCCGTAGTAGTTTTCACTTCGGGTTGTGCAAGTAAATGGAGATCCGCCGCATCCACATCGGCATCACATATAACATTATTTCGTGCCAGGTAGGCAAAGGCAGCAGTAAGGCTCGTTTTACCGGTTCCACCCTTCCCACTTAAAATCACAAGTTCACGCATCAAACTTCTCTTAGTTATGATTCAACAATTTGCTCTATATCATGAAAAAGCTTCTGAAATTTATCCGTCCACTCTGGCATTTCTTCAACCATAGTCTTACCGTGGGAATAGGTTTCCGCTATTTTACGATCAAAAGGGATCTCTAACAAAATAGGTATCTTCTGCTCTTGGGCATACTCATATACGTCTCGTGTTCCAAGATCAGACCGATTAATAACCAAACCACTCGGTATACCCAGTAGCTTGACAGCTTCAACCGCCAGTTTCAAGTCATGCAGCCCAAAAGGGGTCGGTTC
Organism: Desulfobulbus sp.; assembly: GCA_030600525.1. Taxonomy (GTDB): domain Bacteria; phylum Desulfobacterota; class Desulfobulbia; order Desulfobulbales; family Desulfobulbaceae; genus Desulfogranum. The sequence continues at coordinate 6,379 of JAUVLX010000063.1, forward strand.
GGTCACCATAAGGACAAAGTCTACCCCATGTATAGCTGCTATTACAGGACAAGAGGTTCCGGGAGGTGCATCAATTATCGTGAGATCTTCAGGGTTAACAGCCTTTCTCACTTCTTTAATCAATGGCGGTGACATCGCCTCGCCGATACGCATCTTTCCATGAGCAAAGGTTATATGACCGGTTTTGCCATATTCTATTATTCCCAGATTACGACCCGTTTCCGTGATCGCCCCTTCCGGGCAGACCAACATGCATCCTCCGCAACTATGACACAATTCTGGAAACACGAGTACCTTTTCACCAACCACTGTAATGGCATTAAACCTACAAATATCCATGCACTTACGGCATTGGTTGCAGAGTTCCATGTTTACTTTCGGTACCGGGGTATCCACCAATTCACTTTTTTCTATTTCTGGATTCAGGAAAAGGTGAGCATTAGGCTCTTCGACGTCACAATCAAGAAAATTCACATCACGGTCAATCGCCAATGCCATATTGGTAGAAACCGTTGTTTTTCCAGTCCCGCCTTTTCCGCTGGCTACACTAATAATCATTGTAATTCTCTCTTGCAGCTATAGCAGACTTGCCACTTTCTTTAACTTTTCTACAAACAGCTCCGCATCACTCTTGCTAGGTTGCACAGCTAACTGTACCAGTACCCCCTGCCCTTCGGTTGCCTCATGGTAGTCAGCCGGAGAGAGAGCACTTGAAAGAGCAGTGTTGACAAAAGGATTTACTTTGACCAAGGCCTCGACAAACTCGATACCGGTCATATCTGCCAATTGTTCGCCCACTGCAACCACATCAACCTTTGAGTCCTTAATCATCTGCAAAGCAGAAGAGGTATCATGATTTTCCACCAAGTCAATATCAGCATGTTGCTCCAATACCTCCTTAAACGGTTGCAATACCGTATCCTTATTATATACCAACAAAATTCTCACGCCAAATAACTCCTTATGAGACTCAATATTCGTTTCTAAACAATTAATTTCTTGAGCAACGCCCTCTTCCCTGGCCGCGCCCGCGACCATTTCCTCGTCGCTCCAACATGCGTCCACAGCTTCTCCCCGCGCTTGGCCTAATCAACCGAGCAATGGTCAAACCCAAAAAATACAGCAAGCTACGTATACTGCCCGTAAAAGGCACAGGGAGCCGAAACCTGGCCTCAGGATTACCGATTTGATTCGGCAGGTGAGATGTTGTTTGTCCGGCTTGTACTACAACATTTGATTTCTGGACCAAAACACCTTTATTGTCAGATTTTGGTACCAAGACACCTTTATTCTCAGCCATGGTCTTCCTCCTCTACTCAGCGATTATTTAAAAATGCTGTCTAGATGCATGCCTTTAATTTCCTTACCGTGCCGAATTTTACCACGACAACAAATATCTCGACCGCACCCAGGCATCTTCAACTCTCTCCACACCGGGTTTTCCAACACCAGCATGGCAAGCACTTCGCGAATATTTCCGGCTATAAAAGGGATGAGTTCCAAACCGGCAGCTTCCAGCAACCTGGATGGTCCCTCTGAAACAGCTCCGCAGATGATGAGCATTACCCCCTGATCACCTAGTATATGGATAAGTTGGGATATCAGCGTCGGATCAAACCGATGATAATGGGTACCAATAACCTTAGCATCGACAATTTCTACAATCAACAGCGTATTGGCTGCATCAAAAACAGGCGAAACCCGGTCTTCCCATACGGTAATGGCAACTTTAGATCGTGGGGATTGTGTTTCCATTCTCGTAGTTAAGCAATCATTATGCCAACATTGCCTTTCTCTTAACAAAACATGTTTAAAAACATGTTCACACAATCGCCACAGCCCTCACGCATGAGACCTAACTCCCTAATATTTTGTCCAACAAACAAAACTAGACTAACAAACAGACGAAATACAAAATACGTGTTTAAGAAGAGGAAACGGTAGAATTGCAAAAGCTAAAGAACAATAAAAACGGTACTACAGATGCAACTATACACCACCATGCGACCCTATACGGTCGCATAGTTGCAAATATACCCAAGGGATAAGTAAAGTTGAAAAGCACTCCATCCAGAGAGTATTTTTCATCTACTCCTCAAAGATCTTGCAAAAAGTCATCACCAACTTTTATAGGATTTTTAAAGAGATAGTGATTAAACAAGAAGAATACTCTTGAAAAAACATCTCTTGCGGTAAGTAATACATCTAGAAATCAAGGAGTGATCAGAGAGGTGACCTATGATTTATGACATAACAAAAATAACGTTTGAAAAAGAAAAGAAAAAGGTCGAAACCGAATTAAGAGATTTTTTTATCCATAAGACCAGGCAGGAGAAAGCTTGGTCCATCACCAATGCTGTGGCAAGTAATCTCAAACAAAAAAAGTTTTCTCATGCTGAAGCACAAAAAATAACAGAATTTCTTGCTGCAAAATTTGGCATCAGACTTCCAGCCATAGCACACACGCAGATGTTTCGCCTAACTCCACCGCCCAGGAAAAACAATTGTAAAAAGGTGACTTTACGATTAGCACAGAAAAAAAACGAGTTCTTCCACCAGCTTTTTTTGCAATTACAAGCTGCTGTTCAGGATAACCTTCTTGACTACCACCAAGCCCGTTCGCTGGTCTGCGAAACCGTCACCCATTACCCAAAGATAAAAAAGCATCTTCCTCGGTAACACCTCAACCAGGCGATGCCGGATATGGTAGCCCCGATTCTGAGGGGCCTGTCAGACCGGTTTATTCCCATCCTTCAACTTTTACGCGCATATCGCCCGTCAACCTGGGGCAATTCAAGGCCAAGCTTTTTTACCTTACGGAACAAGGTACTTTTGTGCATACCCAGTTCTTTAGCCGCAGCGGTACGATTATAATTATTTCGTTTCAGTGCAGCCTGAATCAACTCAAGTTCTGTTGTGGCAACAGCAGACTGCATGGAGGAAGCATCAGGTTGGGGAGTCACCCTACTCCCCTGTAATAAATAAGCAGGAAGGTGCTCTCGCTCAACCTCGCCCTGGGAACAAAGAATAAGAGCATGTTCGATAATATTCTCCAACTCTCTTATGTTCCCTGGGAAATCGTGATACATTAATAATTCAAGGGCCAGCTCACTCAATCCGGAAACAGACTTACTTCGCAGACGATTCATCTTGTCGACAAAACATTGGGCAAGAAGTGGAATGTCCTCCTTACGTTCGCGTAACGGCGGCAGCTCAATCCGCACAACATTTACCCGGTAAAAAAGATCCTGACGAAAAGCACCGGTTTTCACCAGTTCTGTAAGATCCCGGTTGGTTGCAGCCAAAATACGAACATCAGCAGGCTGCTTTTTCACACTACCAAGGGGTTGAAATTCCTTTTCTTCCAGCACCCGCAAAAGTTTTACCTGAAAAGCAGGGCTTGTCTCTCCTAACTCGTCTAAAAGGATTGTTCCACCTGCTGCAGCGGAAAAAATGCCCTCTTTATCTTTAACGGCATGGGTAAAGGCTCCTGCCTTATAGCCAAACAGTTCAGATTCAAGCAGAGTATCGGGTAATGCTCCGCAATTGATCGCTAAATATGGTTTTTTACGCCTGAGAGAGTACTCATGCAGTGCCCTGGCCATCATCTCCTTTCCGGTTCCGGTTTCCCCCTCGATTAAAACAGTACTATCACTTTCGGCAATCAATGGCAGGGTAGCAAATATCTTTTTCATCAACGCACTGGAACTGACCATATCACCAAGTTTAAAATTACCGCTCAACTCTTTACGCAATTCCTCAACCAAGGTGTTATCTCGAAAAGTTTCAACACCACCAAGGGTCTGGCCCTCCTCATTTTTTAAAACCGCTGTGGAGACACCGATAGGGATTCGTTTTTTCTCACTGTTAATTATATACGTGGAGGTGCTTACAAAGGCCTTTCCCTCTTTCATGGTCCGCTTTAGCGCACAATCGCCCTCACACATATTGGAACGAAACACCTCCCAGCAATAACGACCAATTGCCTCTTCCCTTGATATACCGGTTATTTCTTCGGCAGCCCTGTTAAATGACATAATTCGCCACTCATGATTCACAGTAAAAACGCCATCAGAGATACTCTCCAAAATCGTTTCTGTAACATTTGCCGACACATTGTTGTCTTTTTTCATGTAAATAACCGTTTCACGCTCATGGCTTGCTACCTGCGATCCGTGAATATGCCAAGGCTTCTCTTTTTCCCACGGGTCCTACTTATTGCGTAACCAATGGAAACCGAAAAAACATTTTAAACACGAAATAAATATTTACAAACAAACGCTCCATACATAAGATAAAAAAGAGTGGCCTGACCTGTACGTTTTTGTGTATATGACCAGCACTTACATACAGAATCTTTGTATGCCTGACAAGTACAACTCCATAAAAAAAAATCAATAACACCACTAGCTGAAAAAACAAGCCATTCATATGGCTAAGTGCAACTTTTTCACCGTTGAGAATCATTCACAATAAGATTAAAACTTCCTCATATACTAACATTCCCAATTAACTCAATTTAGGTGTACCATGAAAAATATTGTTGTCATAGGTGGCTCCGCCGCAGGGGCGAAAGCCGCAGCGAAAGCCAGACGTCTTGATGAATTTGCAAACATCACCATTGTCCAGAAAGACCCTGATCTTTCCATGGCTGCCTGCGGCTATCCATATTATGTAGGCGGTGTGTTCGATGACCGAAACATGCTGCTCTGCACCCCTACCGGTGTTGTCCGTGATGCCACTTTTTTTGCCAAGGCAAAAGGTATTACCGCGCTCACCCAGACAGAAGTTATTTCCATTGACCGTCAGGAAAAGAAAGTTGTGTGCAGAGAGCTGCCCAGCGGCGAAGAAAAAACACTGCCTTACGATAAACTCATCATCGCAACAGGTGCAAATCCCAACATGCCACCTATTCCGAACATTGAGTTAGACGGCATCACCACCCTGTCGAGCATGCAGGACAGTGACTATCTCCGTAAAATCCGTGATGAAAAAAAGGTAAAAAAGGCGGTAATTATTGGTGGTGGCCTGATAGGTGTAGAGACCTGTGAAGCTCTTCGCAGTTCCGGAATGGAAGTAACCATGGTTGAAATGCTTGACCAACTCCTTCCCTTCCTTGACTGGCAGATGGCCAAACTGGTTGAAAACCATATAAAATCCAAGGGAGTTCAGGTTATCACCAGCTGCGGATTAAAAGAATTTAATGGCACTGACGGCAAACTCACAGGGGTAACGCTGGCAGATGGCACCACTCTTGATTGCGAGGTGGCTATCATGGCCATTGGTGTCCGACCAAACGTTAAGATAGCAGCTGAATGTGAACTTGAAATCGGTAAATTCGGTGGTATCACCGTAGATGAATTCATGCAGACCTCCGATCCCCACATCTATGCTGCCGGTGACTGTGTGGAAATCAACAATTTAAGCAGCACTGGAAAGGCCTTTGCTCCCATGGGTGACCTGGCAAACCTGGAAGGACGGGTGGCAGGTGAAAATGCAATATTGGGCAACAGTGTCACTTTTCCTGGGACCTACCGGACAGGAATATGTAAAGCATTTAATTTTACCGCAGGCTCCACAGGTCTTTCTGAAAAAATGGCCAAACAAGAGGGCCTGAAAGAGTATGAAGTCGTGGTCAACGCCAGTCCCGACATTCCCGGTTTCATGGGAGCACGACTCATCATATCAAAACTCCTGGTAAGTACTAAGGATCAGCGGGTACTTGGCTACCAATGTGTTGGCTCTGCAGATGTCAGCAAGCAGGTTGCCATGGCTGCCATAGCCATTAAAGGTAACCTGACTGTAGAAGATCTTGTTAACGCTGACCTCCCCTATGCACCATCTTTTTCACTGGCCATAGACCACTTTATCGCCTCTGCCCATATCATGCAAAATAAGCTGAAAGGAAGAATGAAGGGCGTTTCTGTTGTCGATGTATGGGAAAAAGTACAAAACAAGGAACAACCTTTTTACCTCGACGGTAGAAGCCCGCAAGAATACGAGGAGATGCACCTGGGTATCGGTGAAAAACTCCTTCCCATTGGGGCGCTCCGCAGTAAAATGGATGAACTACCGGAAGACAAGAATCAAGAAATCATCTGCTTCTGCAAGATTTCACTCAGAGGATACGAAGCTGCTACAGTACTCCAGGCCCATGGCTACACCAATGTAAAAGTGATGGAAGGTGGTGTTATGGCTTGGCCATATCCGCGTAAAAAATAAAGAGAACTTTCTCCATTCTCTATGCCGTTGCCTTCCCTGTACGTCAATGCGTGGGAAGGCAACGACCAGCTTACAGCCTTTCTTTTTCTTCGTCTTTGTCTTATTTTGCGTTGATCAGGCCAAGTGGTTTGTTTTTTACGTTTCAAACCGGTTACGGCGGAGATTAGCTCAACCGGCCCCACCCTTCACCCTCCTAATCTCGCAAACATAAAACAGGCAAGAGCCAACCATGGTCGCAACATTTACCCCACCACGCCCACTGCAAAATCCCCATGTACAAACAGTACTGGCAAGCCTTGCTCCGCGAAAAGCTGCAGCCACCATCCGCGCATCAAAACTGCGTAGGGACAGCAAGGAACATATCCTCAACTGCGGCAACGGAGTTCGGCTCCTTGGAGCAATCAGCCAAAACAAAAATAACACCAAAGGATTGGTTACACTCATCCATGGATGGGAGGGCAGCATAGATTCCGCATATCTCCTTTCTGCAGCCAGTGTCCTTTATGAGCAGGGGTTTAACGTTTTCCGGCTCAACCTCAGGGATCACGGAAAAAGTCATCATCTTAACAAAGCACTGTTTAACTCCACCAGACTCGATGAAGTTGTTCAAGCAGTGGCTGAGATCCAGCACCAGTTTCCCCATGACAACCAATTTCTGGCAGGTTTTTCACTGGGCGGCAACTTTGCATTGCGCGTTGGCCTCCAAGCAGCAAAGGCAAAACTACACCTGACTAAAATCGCCACCATCAGCCCCCTGATTGACCCGGTTGCAGCAACCACCAACCTGGAAGAACAGCATCCTATATACCACCGATACTTTGTGCGGAAGTGGAAACGATCACTACGAAAGAAAATAAAATATTATCCAAAAATCGATAACCAACAAACCCTGCTCCGCTTACACTCCCTTTCCGAGATGCACGATTACTTTGTCCCCAGACACACTGACCACCCGACAACCCATGCCTATCTTTCTGCCTACAAGCTCAGCAGGCAGCAACTGGCATCACTTGAGGTACCAACCCACATTATTTATTCCATTGATGATCCAATAACAGAGATGCTTACCGGAAATCTCTCT
>JAUVLX010000307.1 GCA_030600525.1 Desulfobulbus sp.
TTCAAAAGCTAATACATATTCGTTAGGTGTCCAAGGAGCGTACGCACCATTATTAAGTATTGAAAATTGATCTCCGGTTCCTTGATAGGCAAACATATGGTCTGCTTGCTGATCAATATTCAAGCTACTGTCACTATACCATGTATTGCCTGTTGCAGCTACTCCCAGGTAGTACCCGAACGAACCTGAAGAAAATGTTATCTGATCATTATCAGCGGCACTATTCCAGTATGTATGATATGTCCCCAACCCGTCTGTATAAAGAGTTTTTTTACCGGAAGGGTTTGCAACAGTGGCAGGCCCATCAAATATTTGAAGAAAATTGTTGGGATTATTTAAATCATATATACCGAAGGTATTTGTATTTGCATAACCAGCAAATTCCATGATTATGGCATTTACAGAGCCACCAGTTGCGGTGATTTCCCAAGCGGTGTCAGTTGCATCAGATAACATGTCTGCACCGAAGTCAACAGAGGAGGTTCCGCCGTCTGTCCTTAAATCCATCTGTGTTTGCAACCAGTTATTTAAGGGTTTGTCAGTCAAAGGAGCTGCTTGCACCGTTGCCGCACAAAAACCGATCCCTACTATAGTAGCTAAAACGCCAGTTGCAAAATTTTTTTTCATTACCTTCTCCTAATTATTATTAAGGTTGTATTGCTATGCTCTAGTTAACTAAGAGCTTAAGCATGAACCATGCCACATCGAGAATAACAAAAAATCATTTTCACACTACCATATTCCCCTCACTTCAAGCCAAACATTGTGAATCCCATAACTCAAAACAGTATTTCCAAACAGGCTCTTTTTCGATTCTATTTTTCCGCATTTTCGAAAAATCGTTTTTTTTTCCGGAATTCTGTGTATGGTTTTTCCTTCTTTCTTTATTTTTTCTTAAAAATGATACTCATTTCTATTCGCCTATCCACGACAACTACCACCTATTACATTGACGCCAGCCAATTTGATTGGAACAAAGCGAAATATTTATTATCCTCACTCCACCCTCATGGATGATTCCATCCTTGTTTTGCTTTGCCGTTTGGAGGTATTGCAACAGTGAAGATCAGGCACAGAGAGAGTAATTTTTAAAAAAATGATTGAGTCATATACAGAATCAAAATATTATTTAGCGTCGTACCTTCCCTCTGACTTCTTAATCAACTTAGCAGAAATATTATACCGCTTCATCTTATCATAAAGGGCTGTCTTGCCTACCTGGAGTTTATCGGCTGCGATGGAGACATTGCCATTAAATTTATGCAATGCCTGGGTGATGATCTCGCCTTCGAATTCGGCGAGGATAATTTTGAGAGAGTCTTCTCCCAATTTATTCTGGATATTAATGTTACCGTTGTCTTTTTGCTGATCGCCGACATTCTGGTCAAAAAAGAGATCTTTTTCAGTGATCATCTTGCCCTTGGTCATCAGCACTGCACGCTGGATCAAGTTTTCCAATTCGCGAACATTACCTGGCCACTCATGGAGCAATAAGCGATTAATGATCGACTTGGGAACAAAGTCGATATCCTTTTTAAAGGCTTCACGGTAGTGATTAACAAAATGGGAGACCAATTCAACAATATCTTCCTTACGATCCCGCAAGGGAGGCATATCGATATTAATGATATTGAGCCGGTAGTAGAGATCAAGTCTAAATTGCTTTTCCTTTACCGCTTTGGCAAGCTCCACATTCGTGGCGGCAATAACCCGCACATCCACTTTCACAGGTTCAGTTCCGCCAACACGGACAATCTCCCCATTCTGGAGTACACGCAGTAAAGAAGCCTGCATACGCGGGCTGATATCCCCTATCTCATCAAGAAAAATAGAGCCGCCATTGACGACCTCAAATTTACCGATCTTTCTCGCATTAGCACCTGTAAACGAGCCTTTTTCATAACCAAACAGATCAGATTCAAGAATCGAATCATTAATAGCATTACAGTTAATTTTAAGAAAGGGCTTGTCGTCCCTCCCGCTTGTCGCTTTAATCAAGTTGGCGACCAACTCCTTACCGGTCCCGGATTCACCGGTAATGAGAATGGTGGCATCTGATCCCGCTACCTGGTGGACCATCTCCCGCATTTCACGCATCTTACGACTTGAGCCAATCATCTTGTCGGCCTTATGCCGATGTCCCAACTGACTTTTCAGACTATTGACCTGCCGAGACAGACGCTGCCGCATCTCTTCGCTTTCCTGCAGTTCGCCAATTTTCTGCTGGAGGATATCTTCGATATTGGTATTAAAAAGACTTAATTCCTCTTCCCTTGCCTTTCGGCTGGAGATATCTCGCATCACAAACATGGTCAGTCGTTCACCAGTGTAGCCGACAAAAGGGACTGAAGAATACTCTACAGGCACATCACCGATCCTGGATTCCTGCATATTTGTGTGGGTGAGACCTGTTCCACCGGCTTGTTTTTTTTGCTGGCCGAGACCTATCTGGCATAAATCGTTGACGACCTGCTCTGAACCCTTGTTGCCAAAATACTTTTGGGCGCTCGGATTCATGTATTCAACCGAGTGGTGCTCACTCAAAAGAAAAACCATTTCTGGCATGGCATCAAGCAGGGTACGCCAGTTAGTGGAGAGGCGATTTACCTCATCTTGGATACTTGCAGCTGTCAGGGTTGATTTGGTCAAAAGATATCAGGCTCGTTAAGGGGAGTAACATACGTTATCATTTGGTCTACGTTAGCACTAATTGCTGCAACAGACAATTTTTTTCCGGTAATTCGAAAAAAAAGTCCAAAAACAGTCCATATCAACCTAAAAAAACAATAAAAATAGCCACTAGGTGTTTTTACCTATTTTCCGGAATTATTGTTTCTGCAATAGCTGCACTAAATTCCGGTGACCGGCCGGATAAGGGTACTCACTAAGCTCCTGAAGCGTTACCCACGCAGCATCTGTTGCTGCATGCAGCACCGGTTGCATAGGGGTTTGGGGTAACTGACACCAAAAACTATGGAGAGTAACACGATAACGGGTGTAATGATGTACCACTGATTGAAAAGGCACAGGGTTTATTACCTGCCACTCGGTTTCTTCTGCTACTTCCCGAATCACAGCTTGCTCGGGCGATTCGTTTTCTAAAAGACGGCCACCTGGGAATTCCCACAAACCACCCCATATATCATCATCCAGTCGCTGCTGGATAAAGAACAGGTTATCTCTGCACAGTATCCCACAGGCCATGGTTATCTCAATGATTGCTTTCTTTTTCCTGGGAACAGGTCGCCAATCAACAGTATCACGTTTACAGGCAAGGCAGAAAGAGTGCACCGGGCACAGGGAACATGTTGGTTTTTTAGGCGTACACACAAGCGCCCCAAACTCCATCAATGCCTGGTTCCAATTTCGAGGATCTTTATGATAGAGAAGTTCATCTGCCATGTTTTCCAGTTCTTTTCGTGTATCTTTCAGCTTCAAGGGTTTGTCGATATCTGCCAGCCGAGAAAACACCCTTTCAACATTTGCATCGAGCAGCGGCCATGGTTGATTAAACCCTATGGAAAGAATAGCGGCGGCAGTATACGGGCCAATACCAGGGAGGCTAAGCAGATCTTTATGGGACGCGGGAACCTCACCCAGGTACTCTTCCATTAAAAGCTGTGCAGTTTTCTGAATGTTGCGGGCCCTGGAATAATAGCCAAGTCCCTCCCACACCTTGAGAATATCTCGCTCAGGGGCAGCAGCTACAGATGCGACAGAGGGGAATCGATCAATCCAACGTAAAAAGTAGTCAGCAACTCTTTCCATCTGGGTCTGCTGTCCCATAATTTCAGATATCCACACATGATAGGGGATATAATCGTCTCTCCATGGTAGGCTCCGCTTATGGAGATGGAACCAATTCAACAATTGATACTGAAAGGACTGCTGCTGTGATTCGGTACTCAATTTGAACATAACCTACTCGTATACCCTGCGTACGCAGTTGGACTTTTTAAACTCCAAGGTCTACAATGGAACCATTCTTCAATAGACAACTTGGAGTTCCCTTTCAGATGATTGCTTTGTTTTTTTACTAACTTTATGACCAACACGATAACACTCTTTCCATGAACACATCATATTATAATAACTACCTTCCCTCCGCCTTGTTGTTGTCCTGTCTCTTTTTTTTATTTCCCAGCCATGCCTTAGCTCTCACTGCTGATGAGGTGGTTGTCATTGCCAACACCAAGGCCAACGACAGCCTCTCACTGGCTAAATACTATATGCAACAACGGGCTATCCCAACTGAAAACCTCATCACGATTCGAACGACATGGAAAGAAAGCTGCAACAGGGAACAATATCAGGAAGACATAGCCGAGCCAGAAAAAGAAGCCGGACAAAAACACCAGAAACAGAAACGTATTCGCTCCCTGGTGACCATGT
>JAUVLX010000199.1 GCA_030600525.1 Desulfobulbus sp.
ATCAAGGTTATGACCGACAGTGTCAGTGGTGATGACAGCAAACCCGGAAGGGCCCAAAATAAGGCCGGCAAGGATGAACCCTGTTACTGAAGGGAGGCTGAAAAGTTGAGCAATTTTGGCAAAGAACATTCCCCCTGTCAGCAGGATCGCAAGACCAAGAGTAACGTCAAGCATGGTTATGGCCATCTTGCAGAATTGTTTTTTTGCCCAATCTTTTCGTTATGCTCAAAAAATCATCCTCGGAGGTAAGCGTAGACACCGATATTTGTATATGCATGCGTTATTTTTTTCGTATGCCTCAACCTTGGACAAAAAATCTAATTATTCAAGATACCCTTATACTTACCGAAAGGGATCAACATTGTTTTTCGCCTGTCTGATTTTTGCAATAAGTGCGGTGGGCGAATTGTCCTCTGTCGAGTAAAAGGGTAACAGGAGTTGTTTATATCGCAACATGTTGGGATGGGTGTCATCGAAAAGGTTTGAAATGGTCAGGCCGAGAAGCCTGATCTTCCTCAGGCCTGCTTCGGTTGCTGCCACCAACTGTGGAACCTGGTTCCAAATATCCTGTTGGGAAAAAAAGCCAGCCCCTTTACTGCACGATCGGCTTATGGTTGTGAAATCATCATAGCGTACCTTGAGGGTAAGGGTTTTTCCTCCAATATTTTTACGGCCTAGAGCTGTGCCTACCTGATCGGCTAATGTTTGCAATATGGTCAGGATATCGTCGAGTTGCAAAATGTCCTTTTGAAATGTTGTTTCCGTTCCAATGGATTTTCTTGTTTGTCGTGGCTGTACAGGGCGATCATCAATGCCGCGAACCATATTATAAAAAAAACAGCCACTGGAGCCAAAGGCCGCAGTAAGTTCGGCTTGAGAAAAATTTTCCAAATCCTTTCCAGTGTGGATACCCAGTCCGTGCATTTTCTGCTCTGTCACCCTACCAACCCCATAAAATCTTCTAATCGGCAGACTGCGGAGGAAGGATCTTGCTTTTTGGGGTGTGATAACGGTTAAACCGTTTGGTTTATCCTGATCAGAGGCAAGCTTGGCAAGAAACTTATTGTAAGATACCCCTGCAGAGGCTGTCAGGCCAGTTGTACGATAAATGTCGTCACGTATAATTTGTGCGACATGGGTGGCCGATGGATTTTTGAGGGTATTAACAGTGGTATCTAGAAAGGCCTCATCTATGGAGAGGGGTTCCACAAAGGCTGAATAACGTGAAAAAATGCCCCGTATCTGATGGGAAATTTCCTGGTACCGGTCTTGTCTTGGACGGACAAAAACAGCATGCCTACAGAGGGAGTAGGCGCGGGCACTGGGCATGGCGGAATGGATACCAAAAGTTCTTGCTTCATAGGAGCATGCAGCAACCACTCCTCGGCCTTGGGGAGTGCCACCAACGATGACAGGTTTGCCACGAAGTTCAGGGTTATCCAGTTGTTCAACGGAAGCGAAATAGGCATCCATATCAATGTGGATAATCTTTCGGTGTTGCTTTAATGGCGGTTGTTTTGCCTGTGGTGACACTGTGAGTTCGGAGGTAAATGGAAATGCCCTTTGCAGCCAGAGCGAATGCTTTGCTATTTCTATGGTAATTTTGTATGCATGGGCATACACTGCCATAAATACAATTTTTTAAATACTACGCCTATGTATAAGAAACAACAAAAACAACTTACAGAGCAACCTGCTTCCTGGCTTGTAACAGGTGTTGCCGGCTTTATCGGCTCAAATCTTCTCGAAACCCTGTTAAAACTGAACCAGCAGGTGGTCGGGCTGGATAATTTTTCCACTGGTTTTCAGCACAATCTTGATGAGGTCAAAACCAACGTAACAGCTCAACAATGGGATGCCTTTCGTTTTGTAGAAGGAGATATCCGTGATGTTGAGACTTGCCATGGGGCCTGCAAGGATATGGATTATGTGTTGCACCAGGCCGCGCTGGGCTCTGTGCCCAGGTCCATTGAAGATCCGCTGACGACTAATGCAAATAATATCAATGGATTTCTCAATATGCTGGTAGCTGCCAGGGACGCAAAAGTTCGCCGCTTTGTCTATGCAGCCTCCAGCTCCACTTATGGCGATCATCCCGGATTGCCTAAGGTGGAGGAGAAGACTGGCAAGCCACTGTCCCCTTATGCCGTCACAAAGCTGGTCAATGAGTTGTATGCTGAGGTGTTTGCCAGGACGTATGGGTTTGAAACCATTGGTCTGCGTTATTTTAATATTTTTGGTAAACGGCAGGATCCAGATGGTGCCTATGCGGCCGTGATTCCGAAATGGTTTGGTGGGTTGCTGGAAAAGGAAACTGTCTTTATTAATGGTGATGGCGAAACAAGCCGTGATTTCTGTTTTATTGATAACTGTGTTCAGGCAAATATTCTTGCTGCCACCGCAACCGATTCGGAGGCCGCTAACCAGGTGTACAATGTTGCCTTTGGTGAGCGGACAACACTTACCAGCCTATATGATCTGATACGGGAAAAGGTGGCTGCTCGTTTTCCGGCAGTTGCAGAAGCACAACCTGTTTATCGGGATTTCAGGGCTGGTGATGTTCGGCATTCTCTGGCAGATATCAGCAAAGCACAAAAAATGCTGGGGTATAACCCGGAGTATTCCATCAGAGATGGGCTCAATGAAGCAAGTGAGTGGTACCTGCAGCATTTCGCCTGAAATATTTGATAGCTCTGTGATCTCAAGGTGTTGGCGATAGAACGGATTCGAGGTAAGCTGAAAAAAGCGAAGTAAAATAAAAAGAAAGAGAAGTAAGGGAGATTGTATGTCCAGTACGTTTGGGAGCCTTTATAGGGTGAGTACCTTTGGAGAGTCGCATTGTAAGGGGGTGGGAGCTATTGTAGATGGTTGCCCTCCGGGAATGGAGCTCACAGAAGAGGATATTCAACCGCAATTATCCAGGAGGCGCCCCGGACAGAGTGACTTGACCACTCCGCGTCAGGAGGCAGATCAGGTAACCATTTATTCTGGCACTGAGTTTGGTCGCACACTGGGTACGCCCATTATGCTACTTGTTCATAATAAGGACCAGCGGCCCCAAGATTATGGTGAAATGAGTAAAATTCCCAGACCGTCTCATTCCGATTTTACCTATCAGCTTAAGTACGGGACCAGGGCCTCCAGCGGTGGTGGTCGTTCAAGTGCAAGAGAGACCATCGGCCGAGTTGCTGCCGGTGCAATTGCTGAAAAGTGGCTTCGGGAATCTTATGGGACAGAGATTGTTGCCTGGGTTAGTTCTGTTGGAGATATTGAAGCCCCTGAAATCGACCATGCAAAAATTAAACGCAGCGAGGTAGATGCTACCCTTATCCGGTGCCCGCATGCAGAGACAGCAGCCAAAATGGAGCAGAGGGTTTCGGAAATACTGGAAGCCAAGGACTCCACCGGTGGTATCCTTACCTGTGTGTGTCGAAATGTTCCCATTGGTCTGGGAGAACCTATCTTTGATAAATTGGAAGCACGACTGGCTCAAGCCATGCTGTCTTTGCCTGCAACCAAAGGGTTTGATATCGGCAGTGGTTTTGCAGGCACTAAGATGCGCGGAAGCCAGCATAATGACCCTTTTGTACAAAAGGGGGAAAAGCTGGGTACTGTTACCAACCATTCCGGTGGCGTTCAGGGGGGGATCAGTAATGGTGAGTCTATCATCTTTCGGGTGGCCTTTAAGCCGGTGGCAACGATAGGCATGATGCAGGATACTGTTGATTTTGAAGGTAACAGAGTTACTTTGGAAGCAAAGGGGCGTCATGACCCTTGTGTGGTTCCCAGAGCGGTGCCCATTGTCGAGTCCATGGCAGCTTTAGTCTTGATGGACCTGGCCCTGCAGCAGCGGTCCAGGGGGCAGCTGTAACCAGCAGGGGAGTTTCTGTCTCGCTACTTCAACAACAGCGCATCTATGGATACCTTTAAAGAACATATTCTGGTTGTAGAAGACTCCAAGGTCAATCAGAAATTGTTACAAAGGCTTTTGGAAAAAACTGGCTATGAGGTTGATTTGGCAGGAGACGCCTACGAAGCTTTGGCCTTTCTTCGGGCTGAGGGGCGAGTGTTGCCGGACTTGATTGTGCTTGATATCATCATGCCGGGGATGGATGGCTTTGAGCTGTGCAAACGGCTCAAACAGGATGCTTCTTTTCAGGAT
The DNA here is from genome assembly GCA_030600525.1 of Desulfobulbus sp. Lineage (GTDB taxonomy): Bacteria > Desulfobacterota > Desulfobulbia > Desulfobulbales > Desulfobulbaceae > Desulfogranum. The sequence continues at coordinate 4,163 of JAUVLX010000199.1, forward strand.
ATTCCAGTTATCTTTATCTCTTCCCTGGATGCAGCTGACGATAAGGTGCGGGGGTTTGAATCGGGAGGGGTTGATTATATTACCAAACCGTTCCATTTCGGGGAAGTTTTGGCAAGAATATCCACCCATCTCAAGCTGTGTCGTCTGCAGCGGCAGTTGGAAGAAAAAAATAAACAACTGCATCTTGAAAAACAGAAATCAGAATCTCTCCTGCTCAATGTGCTACCAGCTCGGGTAGCTCAGGAGCTGATTGAGAAAGGCAGCTTCAGTCCACAGTCCTACACCGATGTAACTGTTTGTTTCATCGATCTCGTTCAGTTCACTGCTGCATCATCCCGATTGGATCCAGAGGTCTTAATCCGAGAACTCAATGATATCTTTTCCGGTTTTGATGATATTGCTCGCAGGCATGGATGTGAACGAATGAAAACCATTGGTGATGCCTATCTTTGTACCTGCGGCATACCAAAAGCCGACCCTTTTCATGGTCAGAAAATGGCAGATGCGGCCTTAGCGATGGTTGCCTTTCTTGAGCAGAGAAATCGCCATGCAGATTATCCGTGGCAGGTACGGATTGGGATACATTCAGGTAATGTTGTTGGGGGGATAGTGGGTATCGATAAGTACCTGTATGATATTTTTGGAGATACGGTAAATATCGCCTCTCGTCTGGAATCATTGTCCCGTCCCATGCAGATAAATGTTTCTCAGGAAGTTTATGACAGCCTCAAAAATGATTTTTGTTTCACTGGTCCGGCAATGGTTGAAATGAAAGGCAAGGGCGCTCGCTCGACCTACTTCCTCACTGGCCGTCAAGACGATTGATGAGCTTTACCTGTTTATCCTTCCTTATTTTTGTTTGTCTACAGTAATAATCCTGCAAGCCAGTAGAACAACATTCCTGCAATGACAGTGCCGCCCAAACTTTTTGTTTTCCAGGCAATAAGAAAGGTGGGGACTGCGACCAGTAGTTCCGGTTGGGTGATATCCAAGGTGCGCGGTTCAGCATGGGTCAGGAGAATAGGGGCCAGAAGCGCACTGAGGATAGCCACCGGAATCAGGCTGAGCCAGTCAATCAGCCACTGGGGAAGGCGTCGATGGGCCAGGTAAAGGAGCGGGAGCCATCGTGGTACATAGGTAACCAGGCCCATGGCGGCAAAGAGTAGAAAATATTCAGGAAGATGCATGACTGCCTCTTGTCCTTCTTTTGATGAGGAAACCAATGGTTGCCGCACTCATTGAAGCCCCGACAATATAAGAATCGCCAGGAATAAGCAGGTACCAGGCTACAGCAATTGCAGCTGCAATGCATGCTGTGGCCACAAAAAACATGCTGTGCAGTTGGTAAACAAGCAGGCATATGAACATTGCGGATAATGCGTAATCAATGCCAAATGCTCCCTGGGGAATAAACTGGCCGATCACTGTTCCGGTTATGGTGGAGATAATCCAGACCGTGTTTGCCAGGTGATTTACCGAGAGTGCACTCCATCGGCTCCAGTCATCATTGTTAAACCGGGTCATGTTTACGGCAAAACTTTCATCGGTGATGCCGTAGGCAAAGACAGAGAGAAACCAGCGGTTGACGCCTTGAAGGTGGACAGCCAGGGCTGAACTCATTAGGGCATGGCGCAGATTGACAACAAAGGTGGTAAGGATGATTGACGTGACAGAAGCGCCACTGGCGAGCATGGCAACGCAGATAAATTGGGCACTGCCGGCAAAAACAAGGATTGACATCATACCGACCGCCCATACTGGTATTTCTGCCTGCTGGGCAAGAACGCCCAGCGCCAGTCCTATGGGAAAGTAACCCAGGCATATAGGCCAGGCTGCACCAAAACCCTTGCGCACTTTATCTTGCAGAGAAGTGTCCTGGACTGGCTGATATTGAGGGTTGTCGTTCTTCATGAATTTGGATATGTATGCATGATATTTATGAGCTTAAAGAAAAAACCAAGTACTACCTGCTATGAATTGTAAAAAAAACTTATTTGATGAAGGGAGTGTTCTATACAAATTAGTACGCTCTCGCAATTGTTTTTCAGTGTCGTTGTTGTTGCGAAAAAGAGCATGCTGCCATGAGTAAAGTGTCGTGGAAGATTCGTGATGTTTTTGACCTTGAGTTCTTTCTTCACCAAGACCGGCAACGTGCTAATAGTGAAGGGGAGGCGCCTTTGGTACAGCGTGACCGCACCCTTTATACCGAAAAAATTATTTCGCAGTCAGGGGTGAACCCTGGGCAACGTTTGCTGGTAAGGAAGTGGTTACAGCTAAGGAGAGAAACTGTCCTGGCAGACGGCGATGAGCAGATTTTACCCGGTAAAATCTGGCAGGATGTATTTTTTGGAGCCAAGGGGATCGCTTTAGGCATCGGTATGCTCAGTGGTATCAGTATGACCATCCCTTTTTTAGTTTATTCAGGGCAGGCTCCGGT
>JAUVLX010000239.1 GCA_030600525.1 Desulfobulbus sp.
CTCAACAGCTGCATAACGTCTTCTGTCTTTTTCTGAAAGACTATGATAAAAACATCCCATCTGTCTTTCAATTTCTGAGGAATAACCAGTCATAAGCTCACACTAATCTAAAAAGGGTAAGGTAAGTTAACTAAAATTAGATGGTTACCAAATGGATTAATAAGTTGCAAGAAAAGTGTCTAGAATTACAGGTTATTTATCTCTCCTTCCTAAGTTAAAACACTGGTATACAGGGAGCGTATATTACGAAGAGAGATGTTTTTTTTTGGTGCGAGGGTCGTGTATGCCCAGTGCAGTGAAAAATGCCACGACTCCGTACACCGAAGTTTTTACGACGTCATAAAAAAAGAGGGAAAGCATGAAGTGCTAATGTACACTGAAGGGTATCTCGAATAATGGGAATTTTCGTCTAAAATTGAGGCATGCGAAAAAAATGCCACAGGCATATAATTAATATCGGAGTCTTCGCTTACCTCCGAGGATTTTTTTGAGCATAACGAGGTAAGCGCTAGACTCCGAGAGATTGGGCGAAAAGGCAATTATACAAGGTGCCCTTTAAATAATACCATCCTAACGAATTACTATGCCTGTTATCCTTCCGGTATTGAATGGTGATGATTACACCGTCAATCCAAGCAAGATAATCGCTCTCGGACTCAATTATATTGAGCATATCAAGGAGAGCCAATCCGTTGATGTCCAAAATTTCACCGATGAAATCCCCACAGAACCGGTGCTCTTTCCCAAGACACCCAATGTCCTCATTGGCCCAGATCAGCCCATTATTCTGCCGCGATTTGTGAATACATACGGCTTTGAACAGGTACGAACTGATTATGAGGCTGAACTGGCCCTGATCATCAAAGACCGGATCAAAAATCTGGACCAAAATGAAGCCATGGAACATATTTTTGGATTCACCTGTTTTAACGATATCAGTCAGCGCAACCTGCAGAAGAACGATAAGGCGGGATGGTTTCGCGGCAAATCACTGGATACCTTCGGTCCCATTGGACCGATTATTATCCCTCCGCATGAACTGGGGGATCCAAACAATCTGGAGATTACCTGCCGCCTGAATAACCGTGTGGTGCAGCACTCCAATACCCGGCACATGCTATTCAAGATTCCAGAAATTGTCGCCTTTGTTTCCCAAAACTTTACCCTGGAACCGGGTGACATCATTATAACCGGCACTCCGAGCGGAGTAGGTCCTCTTAAAGACGGGGATGTGGTGGAGGTGGAGATAGACAAAATTGGGACTTTACGCAACCCGGTAGAGGCAGAGTAGCAGCAAACGGATCAGCGCCACCACTGCTGTTATCCTCCTGATACAAAAAGGACTCTGACGCATCTGCATCGAATGCGTCAGAGCCCTGAACAGCACCCTATATACAAGAATACAAGAAACTTCTATTCCGGTAAGATTCGAACAGCTCCTCTATCTGCAGAAGCCGCAAAGTGGGCATAAATCTTCAGTGCCGTAGAAACGGTTCTGTCCCGATTTGGCGTATATGCTGCTTCCCCTTTGCTTTCCTCAGCCTGTTTCCGTGCATCGAGTTCCTCTTCACTAACAAGCAGATTAATGGAACGTTCAGGTATATTAATATCCACCGGATCACCATCACGCACAAGAGCAATGGCACCGCCACGAGCCGCTTCAGGCGATACATGGCCGATGGACAACCCCGAGGTCCCTCCTGAAAATCGCCCATCCGTCACCAGAGCGCAGGCCGCGCCCAGATGCTGTGATTTCAGGTAGGAGGTAGGATACAACATTTCCTGCATCCCTGGCCCGCCCTTGGGTCCTTCATACAGGATAAAAACTACATCCCCTGCACTGATAGCGCCGTCGAGTATACCCTCACAAGAAGCTTCCTGGGAATGAAAGACACGGGCCGTCCCCTTGAAATGAAGGATAGACGGATCCACTCCGGCAGTTTTTACAATACATCCATCTACGGCAATATTACCGTACAGTATCGCCAGGCCCCCATCTTTAGAATAGGCATGCTCCATATCACGGATACAACCGTTTACTCGATCAGTATCAAGACTTTGATATGTTGCATCCTGTGAGGCCATAACCAGATTACGCTTCCCGCCCGGTGCACTGAAATATAACTGTTTCGCCTCATCGGTCACTGTCGGCCGCATGATATCGTAGCGGTCCAGGGCTTCCTGCAAAGTCAAACCGTCGGCTCGATATACACTTGTATCCAACAAACCACCACGGTCCAGTTCACCAAGGATAGCAAGTATTCCCCCTGCCCGATTGACGTCTTCTACATGGTAATTTGAACTCGGGGCCACCTTAGAAAGATTGGGAACGCACTTAGACAGCTCATTCATGTCAGCCATTGTGTAATCCACCCCTGCTTCGTGAGCAATGGCAAGGAGATGGAGAACGGTATTGGTCGAACCGCCCATGGCAATATCTAGGGACATGGCATTATCAAACGCTGCTTTAGTGGCAATGGAGCGAGGAAGCACGGAGTCGTCTTCCTCCTGATACCAGGCATCGCACATAGCAACAATACGCTGGGCAGCCTGCTCAAAAAGACGCATTCGGGCCGCATGGGTCGCTACAACTGTCCCGTTTCCAGGAAGCGCAAGCCCCAATGCCTCATTGAGGCAGTTCATGGAGTTGGCGGTAAACATGCCTGAGCAGGACCCGCAGGTAGGGCAGGCAGAACGTTCGATAACGCCGACTTCCTCGTCACTGACAGTCTCATCTGCGCCCATGACCATAGCGTCTACCAGATCTAGGGCCTTGCCACCCGCTTTTCCCGCCTCCATAGGACCACCGGAGACAAAAACAGCAGGGATATTCAACCGCATTGCTGCCATGAGCATCCCAGGAGTGATCTTATCACAGTTGGAGATGCAGACCATCGCGTCTACCTTGTGAGCATTGCACATATATTCCACGGAATCAGCAATAAGCTCCCTGGACGGTAAGGAGTAGAGCATTCCGTCATGCCCCATGGCAATACCATCGTCAATGGCAATGGTATTGAACTCAGCGGCAAAGTATCCCTGGCTCTCGATCATTGCTTTTACCTGCTGGCCAATCTCGTGGAGATGCACGTGACCGGGAACAAACTGGGTAAAGGAGTTGACAATAGCAATCACTGGTTTGCCGATCTGCTCTTCCTGCATACCGTTAGCCCGCCAAAGGGCTCTCGCGCCAGCCATTCTTCGCCCGCTCGTTGTCTCTGAACTTCTTAATGGAATTGCCATGCTCTGTTCTCCCTTAAACAAAAAAGTTATACACTACGTATATTTAAAGTCGCTCACCTGCTGCCAGCAAATCCGCAAGACAAAGGTGCGGTTTCCTGCAACAGTTGCGACTCCTGTTTTTCTCGCGCTTTCCCGGCAAAATTCCAGGCATTATAGATCAAAAAAGTAGCCTCTTATACTGGCTCCTTTTTTTATTTTTTTCTTGTATTTTACTGTTAGTCCGCGATAGTACCTTATTAGAGACCTTTGTCAATTCTATACTGGTAGATACAATATGAAGCAGCAGGAGATTAATTACTGGATAACCTCTATGCTCAACAAGCATGAGCGGGTGTCTGATCTTAACATTACGGTTGGTAAAACCCTGCAGGTTGAAAGTGACGGCGCCCTGGTTTCGGTGGATATTCAACCGCCAATCACAGAACTGACCCCTTTTCAATCAGAGGTATTTGCTTTAAATATCATTGGTGGTAACAAACGGTTGCTGAGAGATCTGGTCACCAAAGGTTCTTGTGACCTTTCTTACTCCCTGGATGATAAAGTTCGCTTCAGGGTGAATATATTTTCCCAGCGCGGTTATTATTCAACGGTCCTGCGGAAACTGGAAACCACCATCCCCACCATCAAAGGATTTCAATTTCCCGAGGCCTTTACCAAGATGTCACAGGAGGTGAATGGGCTAGTTCTTTTTACCGGAGCCACCGGAACAGGAAAAACCACTTCCATGGCTGCCATACTCAACCGCATCAACGAAACCCGTCCGGTTCACATCGTAACCCTGGAAGACCCTATAGAATACGTCCATCCCCACAAAATGGCCACCTTTAACCAACGTGAACAGGGGGATGACTTTGACTCTTTTGCAAGTGGCCTGCGGGCCGCTCTGCGACAGGCACCGAAGGTAATTCTGGTTGGTGAAATCAGGGACAGGGAAACCCTGGAGATAGCCCTCACTGCGGCAGAGACAGGCCATGTTGTTTTCTCCACCCTCCATACTATTGATACAGGCCAAACCATCAACCGTATTCTGGGTATGTTTGAACAAGATGAACAACCCCAGGTCCGCAATCGACTGGCTGACACTATCCGCTGGGTAGTGAGTCAACGTCTGCTTCCCCGTATTGGTGGGGGGCGTATCGCTGCCCTGGAAGTTCTCTGTACCAGTCTGCGAATCAAAGACCTGATCATCAATGGCGAGGCAGAAGAAAAGACCTTCTATAATATCGTCAAAGAGGGCTCGACCAGGAACATGCGCACCTTTGACCAGCATTTGCTGGAACTGTTTGAAACGGGTTTGATAACCGAAGAGTCAGCTCTCTCCTACTCCTCCCATAGAAGTGAAATCAAACGAGGCATGGATACCCTCAAGGCTGCTCGCGGTGAACGAACTTCAAACATCAGCGGATTGCACATGGAAGAGGAAGAAAAAGACCTGTTTGACAATTGGTCATAAGACAATCAGAAGATATGCATAACTCTTGGATCTACAGATGATGAATCAATGCCCCCATTGTCAGGGAAACATACGTTTTAACCCGGAACAGCAAGGCAAACTGGAACAGGCCTTAGCAAACCTGGAGCCGGAAAAGTTACTCACACTCAAATGTCCACACTGCCAAACAGCGATCAAAATTGACAAAAACGGACAAGCGCCCGCACCTGACAACGGGGTCCTGCCACCTGGCCCACCAAATCTGGACTGGCTTACCAGCGGTGTTTTTCAGGCCGAAGAAAAAGTAGAAGATGTCCCCATGGCGTTAGTCCTGTATCAACCGTCAGCTTTTTGTGATACAATTTGCAGCGCAGTGGAGTCTGTGGGATATCAGGTTGTTCGCGCTGAAACAGCCCAGGAAGCCATTGAAAGGATGCGTTTTGTAAATTTTTCCTGTGTCGTGTACCAGGCTGACCTTGAAGGATCCCTTGAGCAATCACCTTTTCATAGGTACCTTAGCAAGATGCCCATGGAAAGGCGGCGCTACATATTTTATATCCTCGTTGGCCCTGTTTTTCATACCCTCTATAACCTGGAGGCAATGGCACATAGTGCGAACCTAACCGTCAATCTCAACGACATCAAACATCTGGATGTTATTCTTCACAAAACAATTCCCGATTACGAAGAGCTGTTCGGACCGATGATGGAAGAGCTCGGCGCCTATGGTAAACGATAAAAAAATAATAAACCTGTAGCCCTTTCTGTTGTGTAACAAACAGAACCAAGGAATGAGTCCCTTACTTATACAACCTAGGAAGGGGCTCTATGCAATCAATCTCCCAGGCAACCGCCTGCGGCCCTTTAAAAAGCAAAAAAATACAGTTTTTCAACAAGAAACAGTTGTTTTTCAAGGGCAACCCTGTTATTTATGCCCCTTCGGAGTAGTGGATATAATATTTTCCATCCCTATAAACTCACTTAACCATTAACC
>JAUVLX010000151.1 GCA_030600525.1 Desulfobulbus sp.
AATTCACCAATGGTGATGACCTTTGTCATCACCAGAATTCCGCCGTTATACAAGACAAGCAACATGCCAATATTGCCAATTAAAGTAGATGCAGGAAAAAGCGCCCCCTGGATGACCGCGACATTGAGGTTGCTTTTGACGTATTTTTTCCCCAATCGTGCGAACCGTTGCTGTTGCAGCCTTTCCAAAGTGTAGCCCTGGATTAACTGGATTGAGGTAAGCGTAGTACGCGCAAATTCGGTGATAAGGGCAAATTGTTCCTGGACCAGATTAAAACGGTTATGCAGCCGTGCAGACAAGACTCTGGTACAGATTGCCAAGAGCGGCATAGGCATGAGCGCGTATAAGGTAAGTTTAGGACTTATGGCTACCATGAACCCAATGCCTACTGAAGTGAGCACCATGGCATCGACAGCTGCCACCAACCCCATCCCACAAGCCATCTGAATTGCATTTAAGTCATTACTTGCATGGGCCATCAAATCGCCAGTTTTCCAACGCTCAAAAAAGGGCTGGTCCATCTTCAAAACGTGGACAAACAGTTTGTCTCTGATATCCTTTTCAAGGATTCGTGAAAAGCCAATGATAAGTAGTCGCCACCAAAATCTGAGAAACACAACACATGCGGCAGCACAGATAATGGCACCCCCTATCCATAACAGAGAGGCGGAGGTTGCACTCTTTTGGGCAAGAGAATCGACCCCTTGACTGATAAATTTAGGGATGATCAATTGGATAACATCCACACAAACCAGAGCAAAAAAACCTATCAAAAGACGTATTCTATACTTTCGAAAAAGAGGGGAAATAATCTTCAATACAGATTTCAGGTTACTGTTTTTCTTTGATAAAGATACACTCATGGACGTGAATGCAGCAGTTCATTATAGGCCGCTGTCAACAGGACAAACTGATCATGATCACCACCTTTGTCTGGATGCATTGTATGCGCTTTCTTTCGATAGAGACGGGTCAATTGTTTTTTAGTCATGCCTGCTATCTGCTCATGGCTTACGTCAAAAACAGCTACAGCTTCAGCCACAGACATTTTTTGGACGGAGGCAGGTGGACGATACGCTCTTCGCGCCCTTCTATATCGCTGCCCCATTGAGTTCCATGACAGATCCCCTTCATGAGCTATATCAAAATACATAAACAGGTAGCGGAGCAAATACTTGGGGGTGCTCTCATTTCTCCGATACCCTGCCCAAAATGGGAGGTCTTGATCCAACCGGCAATACTCCTTAAGAAAGTACTCATCTACTTTTTCCTGATCAAGAGTACTTGGGATTGCACGGGCATATCGATCCATAAAAAAACGTTGGAGATCAAAAATAGAAAACAGATAATTTTTATATTCTTGAGGCTGCAAATCCATTTCTCGATCCAGGATAAGCTGCTCAATTTCATCCCGCGATTTATCAGACAGAACTTTGTAAAGAGGAGGGGATTTATCAAGTATTTGCATACTACAGTGACCGAACCGAAGGAAATGAATCCTTCGCTTATCAAGGACATGCGTTTCAGCAATAACCCGCAACCGCTCGCCTGCACCCATGGGCTGCCACTTACGATATTTGTGACGGTTGCGAAACGGTTCTAATTTATAACGGATATAGGGATCAAGAAATGGAAAAAAAAGCTCTTCCAGCTCATCTTCACTGGCGTCCACCCCCTTTTCTTCTAATACGTTGAGAATAACGTTATCTAGCTGATAATGGGAATCGTCTGAATAAATGATGAACTTTTCAGGATGACGACCGAGGTCAACTACATCCCGAGACCTGTAAACACTGCCGTCCCGAAATGATTGCCGTAGAACGTAGTAAACCCCATGCCGACTTGCTTTTTGCGCAAGATACATACTATCTATCTGTGAATTTTAACGGTTAAAGAAGGCAGTAATTCACCTGTAGCAAGCAGACATGTCAGGTGTTCTCCTGGTGCAGAAAATGCTGCACAACAGACTGCACCGTATCAACGGAAAAGGGCTTGGTAAGGGCTGCAACAAACCCATATTCTTGATAATTAAGAATGACCTCATTGCCGGCATCCCCACTGATTAAAATAACCTTTGCCTCAGGATTGCATTCAAGGATTTTTTTAGAGGCCTCAACCCCACCCATACCTTCATTGACCCTTAAATCAAGCAAGACCAAATCAAATACTGTTTCCTCTTTTTCACCTTTAAGAAAAAGAGCCACCGCCTCTTCACCACTTGTAGCCAGACTGACATTACAATTATAGTGTTGAAACATCTTCTTATTAATAATGCGCATCATTTCGTCGTCGTCCATGACCAGTACCCTTGGTTGTCGGCCTAATTGTTCTTCAAACATTGCCTCGCTGGTCACAGGCGTTTCTGTCACAGGTAGATACATATGGACGGCACACCCCAAGCCAGGTTTTGACTCAACCCAAACCATGCCACGATGTTTTTTAATAGTGGAGTGAACTATAGTCAAACCAAGCCCCATTCCTTTCTGGGAACCCTTTTGCTTGGTTGAAAAATAAGGATCGAAGACATGGTCTAAAATTTCAGGAGCAATACCTGGTCCGGTATCTTTAAAAATAATTCGGACCAGTTCACAGGAAGGCAGAGGTTGTCCGGTCTGCCCAGCTTCGATTTGGCCATCTACCATCTCCATAGCTACCTGAATGGTGCCTCGGCAATTCATGGCATCAACGGCATTACTAGTCAGGTTAGTCAACACCTGATGGATGAGGGAAGCATCTAATTTTATCGATGCATCTCTGCTCTTGTCTTCTATCTCCAAAGAAATATTGGTGTCTTCAAGCTCACCCTGAAGGGTTTTTGTCACCAGTTCGCTCAGGTTCACCTTTTTTGTTTGCGGTAAATAATTATCAGAAAAGGTAGTGATTTTCCGGATAAGCTGAACAGTTAACTGCAATGCCTTGGAAGCTTCATTAAGCAACTCATCAACCTGCTTTTCCTTGGTCAAGCAACGGGACATTTCAAGATTGCCGCTGATTATAGTCAACAAATTATTGAAATCGTGGGCAATACCACTTGCCATCACTGACATAGCATCAATTTTCTGAATTCGATGCAGTTCCTTTTCAAGTTTTCTTTGTTTCTTTTCCAGGAGCTTGTGAGAGGTAATATCTTTGAGAATACCTATGATAAAAACAGTTTCGTCTTCAGGTACAGGGACAAAATTTATGATAACCTGTTGCCCTGCCAAGGCAACAGGTTTGTCATAATCAAAAACCAGTGGAGCCAAATCACCAGGTGGCAAGAGAGAGGCAATCCATTTTTTTACAACCTGCTGCTCTTTTTCGGGAAACATATTATAGATGCGATGGCTGAGGAGCTGCGCCTCGTCAATCCCAAAGAGCTGTACGGCTGCACTGTTTGCCATGACTATCCGGCCTTCATGGTTCAGCTCAACCACCCCTTCAGTCATGTTTGCCAATATGACATCCCGATGTCGTTTGCTAACCAGGAGTTCTGTTGTCACCTCCCTTGGATAGAGGTCTTCCAGTCCCTCTATGGTGCCAGCGTTACGAATTCCTGACTTAAATTTAACCAAAGCTGCCAGGATATGGGTACGCATGGTTGCCGCAGGCCCTTTGGCAATACAGACGTCAGCTCCTAGTTTAGCAGTATGAAAATCGTCTTCCATGGCCACGCCGGAAAGGATAACCAAAAAAATATGCTTCAAGTCTGGAGTATTACGGATGATATAGGAAAGTTTCTCCCCATCGATTTTGGGCATAATCAGATCTGTAAAAATAATACCCGGTCGGCGTGAGGCAATGAAATCCAAGGCTTCAAGGCCATTTTCAGCGGTTTGCACCAACCAGCCTTCCTTTTCTAGTACAGAGCTGACTATTCGGCGTATGACCGGACTGTTATCTACCACAAGGGCATATGGCTGATTATCCATTTTCAAGCAGCTCCTTAACTGTGTGCGCCAGCTCTTTTACATCAAAGGGTTTACTGAACACTCTGTCTGCCCCAAGTTCCTTTGCAGCTGGAAGATAGGCCTCAGGCCCAATACGCCCCCCCCCTGAGATGGCGATAATACGGACCGCAGGATACAAACTTTTAAGTGCTGTAATAGTCTCCAGCCCTTCCTGTTCCGGCATTATTAAATCAGTTATAACGAGGTCTGCCTGCAGTTTTTGCTGCATTTTCATACCAGCCCGACCATCCTCCGCCTCCATCACCTCATACCCGGCCCACTCCATAACCTGGCGCAGTAATTTCCGCATCTGCTCATCATCGTCTATAACTAATACTCTCATACTTCTTCCTTTGACTTGCTCGGCAATAGTTCCCGAATAGCGATAGCCAAAAGACGCATGTCCAATGGCTTGGCAAGAAAACGACGTATACCTGCATCCTGAGCTTCTTCAGGGGTAATCGGATCACTATAGCCGGAACAGAGTATTATCGGTAACTCTTTATCATATTCCAACGCAGCTTTTGCAAATTGTAACCCGGTCATCCTCGGCATGGTATGGTCAGTGATTAAAAGATCTATCTTTTTTTTCCCTTCAGCAAAATACTGTAAAGCATCTTCAGGTTTAGTTGCGGATAAAACTGTATAGCCTAGATACTCGAGCATCCTTGTCCGCATGACGACAATTTCTTGTTCATCGTCGACAAAAAGGATCGTTTCAGAACCACTCGGCAGATTTGCTGTCACCTGCTCTTCAAGGACGTTTTCATGTTGAGTACGAGGGAAAAAAACCGTAAATGCGGTCCCTTTTCCTAATTTTGATTTAACATCAACAACCCCATCATGGGCCAAAATAATCCCATGAAGCACTGACAGTCCCATACCTGTCCCATCGCCGACAGAACGGGTGGTAAAAAACGGATCAAAGATACGCTGCAAGTCATTTTCGGAAATCCCCCTACCGTTATCTTGCACAGTGAGAACCACATATCGTCCTGTCTCCAGGTTCAGGTAACGATTTTGCTCTGCACTTCCTACCTCAACCTCGCGCAGGGAGATCTCAATTGTACCAACACTATTTTCCAAGGACTGGGCAGCATTATTCCCCAGGTTCATCAAAACTTGTTGCACCTGGCCAGGATCTGCCATAACAGGGCCAATATTACTGGCGATCGAAACTTTCAACTCAATGGTAGCTGGTAATGACGAGCGCAGTAGTTTACAGGCTTCCTTTATTAAAGGGATGATTTCAAGATTTTTTTTCTTGATTGCTGATTGACGGCTGAAAGCAAGTATCTGAGTGACAAGTTTCTTCGCTCTGTTTCCAGCCCGCTTGATGGAATCAACATGCTCAATTATTTCCCCAGTGGTAATTTGTCCATGTGAAACATCAAAATTATCTCCAGTACCTTCTTGCGGTAGTCGGTACAGCAAAAGATCAGCATTACCAAGGATAGCACCAAGGATATTATTAAAATCGTGAGCTATACCACCGGCCAGAGTGGCAATTGCTTCCATCTTGTGCGCCTGAACCAATTGCTTTTCCAAGTTGCGCTGATGACTAATATCCTTTACCGCATATATATAACCGTCTATCTCCCCTTGGTTAAGTATGGGCGTACAGGATACTGAATAAATCCTGTTTAAATAGGTATGTTTCACCTCTTGATGACAGGATTGTTTTTCCTTTTTTACTACGGGAACCGGACAAAATTTGCAGGGCTCCTGTTCACCCGTAAAAAGCTGGTAACAATACTGGCCTTTGAGATCTTTCTTGTCTATGGAGAGAAGTTCAATTGCAGCCTCGTTGGCCTTTACCACTTTTAGTTTTTTATCAAGGATCAACACCGGATCCACAATAGCATTAAATGGAAACTGCCAGTCAGACAAAAAGTAATCGAGCTCATGGTTTTGCTTCTTATCAACCTTCTCGTCAGTCCCTTTTATTACATCTCTGACAAGCTCAGTTCTGCTTTTAATATTACCAGGCCTGATTTCAACTACATAATATATAAGTGTGAAAACCAGGTATATGCTCAGGATTAAGCTGAGCCAGATCCAAAAACTCATAGTTCCCCCTTTTTCTGTGGATGAATAGAAAATGGAAGCGTATGTCTGAAAACATGCTCTCTAAAAAAGGCAATGGTCGTTTCGCGGTTAAAAAGGATACGAATCTGTTCTGGAATAAGATCGGAAATGTCGTTTTTCATAATTGACATCTTGTATTCGATATGTGGTGCAAAACGATTATCAAGATACCAAGCATAAAATAATCCAAAAAAGAGCCCAGGTGGCGTAAATCCTTCATCAAAATTAAGCATCCGGGTGAAAATACTTTCAGAATAAAGAACAGGTTGCATTTTACAAAACTGGAGATAGGCAGCAATCTGCTCAAACGTTAAATAACTCTTTAGCTGTTCTCCTTCACGCAGCTGCAGTTTATACATTTTTCCTACATCATAGTCATGATGGGTAACTGTCACCATCTCCTTTACATGAGCATAATTACCTAAAAGAGATTGGCCTAGGGCAATAAGAAAAACTACCTCAAAACGATTAATGTTCTTTGTCTGGTCCTGGCGAATTTTTATTTTCTGGTCAACCGGATCATAAAAAGAAAAGACATTGTCCCACTGCTGACTTCTTTTCCAGCAGTCCTCAGCAATCAACGTTATTCCTCGAAAATACTTAAGATGCTCAAACAATATGTCAGGATGTAACCAAGTGAGTTCCACCAAACGATCTAATAACCAACGCCTCTGCGCCTCTTCCATTTTTTGAGGAAGAACTGAATGGTTTGTGACTGTCTCGGTGCTCAAAAAACGCATCAACGATTGAATTTTTGCGTACCGAAAACAGGGTAGTTGTTTTACAGGGTACATACCCGAAAAGCTAAAATCAGCTTCCGGCAAGGCGGATGGTTCTGAAACGTGCTCAAGAAACTCGGAGTTTTTTAATGCCCATAGAGTTTTAATTGCACCTGCCAGAGCGGCCGGATCATGTTGAATAACACCCCGATTCTGCAATTGCATTTCAGAATAAATACGAGCAGCAACGGTTCTAAAGCCCAGAGCTTCAACACCATGACGATCAAAATAAATAGGTTCTTTATCCTCAAGGGCGTAGCGTTGCAAAGTCGATCCGGGGACCTCCCGCATATTGAGCCCTAAAACAGAGGTAAATAAATTCTGGACACCGCCAGGTATATTTCGGTGATAGGCGCGGATAAGATCTGATACATAAAATTTTCTACCTGGTGAATCACGTGCTGTATCTGTCTCTCCTTTCTGTACCCAAATATTGGCTACAAGCAATTTTAACGCAGAATGATTTTGCCGAATGGCATCAGCGAGCCCTGGTACCTGTAAAATAGGGATAATGGAAGTGTACAGGCTTCCTGGAGCAAATACTATGATATCAGCAGAGGCGATAAGCTGCACCACCTCTGGTTGAAGATAAGGTTTTCTACTGAATTCCATCAAAACCCTATCCACGGGATACCCTCGCCGGGCGTGGCTTGACTTGTATTCACTGGTCACCAACACCCCATTGTCATAGAGAATTTGCAATTGCGACGAGGTGGTCGTACAGGGAAAAACGCTATTTTTTCGAGTTCCAATAAAATGTTCTACTTGCGCCAACCCGCGTATAGTAGCAGTTCTTACCACCTGGTGAGAGGCGATGAGGTGGTTGGCCGTGAGTTTGGGGTCAAGCTGTTTATAAATGGCTGCTGCGAGGAGCACGTTTCCCAGACATTGGGGCCGATAAAGCGTAGGTACAAGCCGCTCATCGTTGAACAGTTGTCTAGCCAGATCATAAAAAAAGTTTCTGAGTACTACAGGAAGGATGTCTAGGTCAGCCCCGGTATCGGCAAGAAGATCGACCGGAGATTGCGGGCAAGATATAAATCGATAATTAAAAATTGCATGCAACGCTTGAGCAACCTTAACAGCCAACCTATCATCTAACTGATAACGTTGAATTAAAGCATCTTTACGAACTGCCGAGAGAAGAACATGGCGTAGGTCGCCAAGGGCAATAAGCGGAAGATCCTTAAGCAGTTCACCGGTGGAACCGCCGTCGTCGGTGACACACACAACTGAGTGAAGCTTGGGGAAGACTTCCTTCATTCCGGTAAAAGGTGTATCTTTCCACGACTGGCGTTTGGAATCACCGCCGATAATATTGGA
>JAUVLX010000007.1 GCA_030600525.1 Desulfobulbus sp.
TCTGTTCTTGAAGGAGGGTGTACCAAATGACTGGTACCAGAGTTATCAGGGAAAACAGGATGTAATACAGGCGGTAGGTTCCAGCAGTGAGGCGATTACTCCATGCATAGAGCCTGCTTTGCACAGATGGGTGGATGAAGAGGCTGTGGAGTAGGCACCAGAGTGTCCAGAGGAAAAGCGTGGTCAGCATATACCTGCAGATTCGAGTGAATGGAGAGAATGGTTGCTCCGGTGATGCAAGGTCATGCATCACCGGAGAGAGAGTTATTGGTTACGAAATTCGCGTAACATATTTGGATGGTGCATTTCGTCTTCCATCTCAACCGTGTGGCAGACTGCGCAGTTGAGATTTGAACCAATGGGCAAGGTGTTGTCCTGGTATTGTAATGGTTGGATATTATGCACCTGCTCCCCATATCCGTTGGCTGCAGGATATACTCCATGAGGGCTGGAGTGACAGGCAGCACAAAAGAGTGAGCCGCTTTCATCGGTCCGGTTTCGGTACAGCTCCTCTGTAGTCTGGGTCCACTGGTTAAAGGTTGAATCGTTTTCCGGTTGCTCAAATTCCAGGTGACAGTTGAGGCAGTCCGGTTGGTTAACCCATGGTTGGCGAGGAGTGATCTCGTCGGTTGCCGTTGCCACGTTCTGTTGCAGGTGCTCCAGAAGTACTGAAGCCTGGTTGTGTCCCTGTTCAGCTTCGCCTTTTAAGAGGCTTATTGCATGTTCTTCAAGAGACCCGTGACAGCTGGTACAGTCAAGACCAATTTCGTTATGTATGCCCCGGAGAGACTGGGTCGCTCCGGTTGGAGATGACGGGTGACAACGACTACATGATTCTGCGCCCTGACCCTTGAGAAAAGCTGAGTGAAAACCGTGAATGGCAGCAGAAAGGTTGAGTTGCCCGGTGGAGGGTGTCTCAGCAGGTGGCTGGACACTGTGACAATGCTGGCAGCGTTGCGGTTCTCCTGTCTCAGCTTTGGTAAGCAGCTGGGTACCGCTCATTCTATCGTGCACTGCGAGAATATTGCGTGCAGTGGTCTGGGTAAAGCCGGCTTTGTGTTCAACGCGCCATTGGCCGCCATGGCATTGGTAGCATCCCATCTCGGTGGACACAGGTGCGGCGACCTTTGTGCTGGCTAGCAGTGTGCCGTCAGCAGATTTCGCTTCAATGGTAACTATTGGATAAGGATCGTAGCCAGATTTGGTATAGGGAACAACCGGGATCTGGTCGGCCATGAAATAACCGTCTTCCTGGGTCATGGTGCCTTGCATTTTGGAGCCAGTCAGGCCTGTGTTGCGCTTAAGCTCTTCGCCAAACAGGATTGCAGAGCTGTCCCAGAAATCGACATGATCTGCAGGATTTGAAAAGGCTGGCTCCATGTGATAGTTGAGCACAACTTCATCTGTAACTATTTCCGGTGTTTCACCACGCAGAATAAGTTGGGCATGAATAGTATTGCCAGGCGCTTGCAGGGCCCAGTGTTCATAGGTGTCGCTGATAGTGTGCATGCCTAATGTGTTCCAGGCAAGAAGGACATGGGTTGCTGCATCACTATCAAATGGTGGCATAGCTATTCTTTTTTTGTTAACCGCAACGGTTGCCTCCTGGTCCAGTCTCCCATTGAGTCCATAGGCTATATAATAGGCCAGAGCATATCGTTCTTCATCGGAGCCTGCATAGGGAGGCATGTATGGATGAAAGGTTTCCATACCGCTGATCATGGCGTCAAGGCCAGAAGGGGTGAATCCTGCGGTTAATTTTTGAATATCATGCATCGGCCCACCAACAGCATGGCAGGAAAGGCAGAGGACATTGTACAATTCCCGTCCCGTTTCCAGTCGATTGTCATCGGTAATGGATTTATTCTTGATCCATTTGGCATTGGCAAGGAGACCTTGTTGGTTGATTTTCTCCATGTCCCTGGTGAAAATCGAATTGGAATACATGTGGTCATAAATAATATAAGGCTTACGACCGCCTTCACGCATGAATTCAAAGCATCCCATATAAAGCAGGCCAATGATGAGCATCATAAGAGCGATGGGCTTGGTTACTGCCTGAGGCATACGGATGGCGAGTAGGAGACCTCCAAATACCAGGATAGGAGATATCCACATGAATCCATCTATATAGAGGGTCATGGCGGGCATCCGTTGAAAGAGCATTTCCTGTATATCTGCTGGTAAGGCTACTTTGTACCAATAGGCGGAAAAAATGAATAAGACAAAGGGGATGAGCAGCCACAGGGCGGCAAAACGGGTCATGGTAATACGGAGAGGCTCTTTCTTGACCCAGGTTGCAGTGACAAAGCCAAACAACCCGGCGATGAGCAGGGCCAAAAAAGTCCTGAACGCCAGTGCTGGCCAAAAAGTAGGGTTGAAAAGGCCTGACCAAAAATTTTGATTTTCGATCCAGCTGCCTGGAGTGAGCATGAAATCGATGATGCCGTTAATAATAAAGAGGGACATCCATGCTGCACCAAAATATATCCAGCCAATGATCAGGTGGTACTTCCGCTGCATTTTGCCGAAGCTGTAGTAGTAAATAAACAGGGCCACTATCTCGATGACAAAGAAAACCCATTCTGCTGCCCAGGCAAAGACAAAGGTATGAATGAGGACCGAGGTGGCGGCGGGGTTGAGCAGGGCAATGGTAAACCAGATACCGACTCCGGTGATACCTCCTGCAACCATCGTTATCAGCAGGAAAAATTGGGCATGCTTACGTACATATTCAAGGATTGCATTGTCTTCATCCCTGTATGCCTTCATCTCAGCCAGGACAAGGAACAGGCCGCCTCCCACTGCAAAGTGGGAGAGGTACACATGGAAGACAGCGATGGCTGCTATCAGGAAACCGCCACCGAAAAAGTCAAGTTGCCAGACAGGGTAGTTCATGACTGCGCCTCCTGGTCGTCACTATTTTGGAAGGTAATTTTCAGCATCCAGCCAATAAGCACTATCCCGCCAATAAAGAAGAGGAGAAAAACCAGCAGAGGAGAGTAGGAAGCCTGAACTGTAAGCTCAGAACGAGAAAACCAAGGTTGGAGATAGAGGGTTCGGAGCATGTCTCGAACCAGTATCATTAAGACTATGGTTGTTAGTAAGCTGTAGAGAGCGGGCATAACCCTTTCTTTGAGTGCCAGCAGGGCTGCAAACACAGCGGCTATGATGCCGCCGATGAGAAATACCAGGAAAAAAAATCCAGAGGAGGTGTTCATCGAGACGATTCCTTGGGGGAGTGAGCCGAGGAACCAGGCACCAATACCGAAGTTTATAAACGTCGCATAAGCAAACCATTTACACCCATACCCTATCCATGGCGCAGCTTCTGCGTCGCCGGTATGTTTTTTATAGGAAAAGAAGAGTGCTATGCTCATGCCTCCTACTGCAACGGCCGCGGCCATAAAGTGCAGATACCTTGGCCATATGGTGGGATCGGCTAGGTTAAGGAGTAATCCGCCTGGTTTGTCAAAATAACGAGCCCATGATTCCGGGTGGAGCATGAGTGTAAAATTGTTACTAAACAAAAAGGCGATAATAAGCAGCAGTATGCAAATGGATCCGGTAAGCAGGGCTCTACCCTTTTCCAACTGATGGTACTTGTACTTGTATACATAGGCAAGATAGTAGGCTGCTATGAGGATGCCGATTATCGAGAGCCAGAATGTTCCCATCAGAATAGAGCTGGTGTAGATCAGGTGCCCGTAGAGGACTTGGGCAAACAACAGCGGCGCCACGCCGAAGTTGACGGCAAAGGCTATGGTAAAGGGAAGTTTTTCGGCAACTGCCTGGGTTGGAGGTGAGCCGCCTCCGTCACGGGTGAAGTGGTTTACTGCTGCAATAAAGACCGTGCCCAGCATGGCATTCATGAGCAGGATATGCATGGTAAATGTGACGAGGAGCAGGATATGGAACCAGCCCCAATGCACGGGGATGGCATCCGGAGTGGGAATGAGGGTCGTGGGATCCATGGGTTCTCCTTTGGTGAATCCAGACATGCGTTGGATGAGGAGAGGCCGGGATACTGATGTAAGGGTGAGTAGCAGAGCCTCTCAGGCTTTAATTGATTTTAAGACAACCTCCTAGTGCCCGTCCATAAATGGTATTTAGGCCCGATAGTGGCGTTATGTTTAAAATTTTATCCTTGGAGATAAGCGAACGAAGTGGGACTTCGATATCAACTATATGCCTGCGGTAAAAATTTTCCCATGCCTCGGAGTCTGAGCTTACCTACTCTCAAACCAAAATGCTCATTTTGGGACAGACACTAACTAGGGAGTTGTCCGCAAATAACTTGAACATATCGCATCTTCAGGTCATCTTTGGCTGATCTTCAATCACAAAGTCCTCAACGTAGCACAACTACGCCTGCGGCCTTGTTCAATTAGATCATCCAAATCTAACCTAAATATGAGCGCTATATTGTCCAACTTATTGGAGGACAGCTCCTAAGAAGTTTACTCCTTAATCTCAATACACTTTTCAGGGCAATAGGCAGCTGCTTCACGTATGGCATCTGTAACCTGCTGGTCCAGATGAATTAAGGCTGCCTTACCAGTTAATTCATTGAGTTCGAATACATCGGGGCACATTTCAATACAGGTTTTGCAAGCATTACAGAGATAGGTATCGATAATGATTTCATTCATAACGTCACCCTTTACATAGTTGTTATTTTCTGTGCAGGGTACAGAAAAACAGCATGTTTAAAGGGTGTTGCAAAGTAGCTGCAAATATCTCAAAAAATCTACAAGTTAAGCTCAAAAATACCGAAAAATGATTTCATGCGTAACGTCCTGATCTTGCGATATAAAAAACCAGTTTTCGCAACACCCTTGTTTAGTGAAAAATGTTATGTAGTCAAGGACAATGAACTGTTTTGTTGGTGTCCTGATAATGCGTCTTTGGTGAAGTTTTTGTCAGGCAGAATTGGATAGTTGCCAGTGAAGCAGGCCAGGCAAAAGTGGTCCTTGCTCAGGCCTGTGGCTTCAACCAGTCCTTCCACACTGAGGTAGGAGAGAGAGTCCAGGCCAAGGTAATCCCTAATGCCTTCTATAGTGTTGTCGGCAGCAACGAGTTGGTCGCAGGAGGGGAAGTCTATACCATAGTAACAGGCATGGCGGGTTGGTGGGCAACTGACGACCATGTGGACCTCTTTTGCCCCGGCTTGCCTTAGGCTCTTGACGCGGCTTCGACCGGTGGTGCCTCTGATGATAGAGTCCTCAACAATAATGACCCGCCTGCCTCTAAGGAGGCAGCGGACAGGGTTGAGTTTGACCCGTACCGAAAAGTCGCGCATGGACTGGGTCGGCTGGATAAATGTCCTGCCCACATAGTGATTTCGAATCATTCCCATTTCCATGGGAATGCCAGAGGCGTTAGAATAGCCAATGGCAGCGTAGTTTCCTGAGTCGGGAAACGGCATGACAAAGTCTGCATCGATATTTGTTTCTCGGGCAAGGATTTCACCCATCCGTTTACGGGCTCGGTAAACATTGAATCCGAACACATCACTGTCCGGGCGGGCAAAATAAACGTGTTCAAAGATGCAGAAGCTCGGCTGGCACGGTTCCCAGGGGAACAGCGAATCTATACCTTCTTTGTTGATGATGAGTACCTCTCCCGGCTCTATCTCGCGGATATATTCAGCTTCTATAAGATCAAGAGCGCAGGTCTCCGAGGCTACTACCCAGCCGCCGTTTCTGAGTTTACCCAGGCAGAGCGGTCTAAATCCATGGGGGTCGCGAACGGCGATCATAGTATCCTGGGTCATCAGCAGCAGTGAGTACGCTCCCTGGATATCGGTAAAGGTGTGCGTGATCGCTTCTTTGAGTCCCTGTTCCAGGTACCTGGCCATGAGATGGACAACAATTTCACTGTCCATGGAAGTTTGAAAAATAGAGCCCTGCTGTTCCAGTTTTTGTCGCAGCGAGATGGAGTTGGTGAGGTTGCCATTATGGGCTACGCTCAGGGGGAGTCCTTTATGATTGACCAGAAAGGGTTGGGTATTAATAATGTTTGATTCCCCGGTTGTGGAGTAGCGCACATGGCCGACTGCCATATGTCCGGAAAGTTTTTGCAGGTTCTGTTCACTGAAAACCTCCGGCACAAGACCCATGTCTTTGTGGATTGTAACCTGCTCGCCGTTTGAGGCAACAATGCCAGCACTCTCCTGGCCGCGATGCTGCAGGGCATAAAGGCCGAAATAGGCCAGCTTAGCTGCGTCCTCGTGGCCGTATATGCCACATACGCCACATTCATGACGTGGTTTATCTGAACTTTGGCCTTGGGAAAGTTGTGTCTCTGTTTTGCTCATGACGTGAGGGTCTACTGATGCAGGGAGGCAGGTGGAGCAAAATTGAAAGGCACAAAGAACAATTCCCTGTGCCTCAATAGCAATGCATAAATGGACAACTGCCTCAAAGCACTATTTACAACCAGATTACAGGTTTTTTTTCAAGGTAATAGAGAGTATTTTCTTCTAAATAATGCTGATATGATGATAAAACGTTCAATTTTGTCGATATGAGCCATTTATTTTGCTGAAGTTTTGCTTTGTCCCGAGAAAAGCATTGTTTGCCATTCGTTCCAATTTTACGGTGCTATTTAGGTCTTTTTGAGCTATGCATCGGTGTCCTTTCATGTGAATTTAAACCTCGATCTGTAACTGTTCAGCAGTGCTCCAGATGCGTACAATCAGGCTGGATAACTATAGTAATGCTCTATTTTCCTGCCTGATCGTGCGCAGAGGTAAGCGCAGACTCCGTGGGGTGCTGCTGAACAGTTGCCTTTATTTTTTTCTATAATACTGACAAATGACTAGACTAACCCAGACGGTAAAAGCAGCCGGTTGAGCTGCCAAGCTGGGCCCAGGGGACCTGGGCCGTATATTATGTGGGCTTGACCTGCCCAAGGACGCGAAACTGATTGTTGGTTCCGAAACCAACGAAGATGCGGGGGTGTATCAGCTCAACGAGACAACGGCTTTGATCCAGACTTTGGATTTTTTTACCCCGATTGTTGATGATCCTTTCAGTTTCGGCCAGATAGCTGCGGCTAATGCACTCTCAGATGTGTATGCCATGGGCGGCAAACCGCTCTTATGTATGAATATCCTTGCTTGTCCTATAAAGACCATGGCTGATGAGATTTTCAGGCAGGTTATTGAGGGAGGATTATCAAAAGTGAAGGAGGCGGGTGCTCTTTTGGTTGGGGGACATTCGGTTGAAGATCAGGAATTAAAATACGGCTTGTCGGTAACAGGTATTGTCCACCCGCAGGATATCTTACTTAACAGCGGTGCCAGAACCGGCGATCTTCTGGTGTTAACCAAACCGCTTGGCACCGGTATTCTTTCAACTGCTATCAAAGGCGGGCTGGGATCAGGTGTTACCGAGAAGAGGGTAGTGGATACCATGGCGATGTTAAATCGGCAGCCCATGGAATATGTTGGCAGAGGTAGAGAGGATCGGGTTGGTGTACATGCAGCAACAGATATTACCGGTTTTGGACTGTTCGGCCACCTGCATGAGGTGGCAGATGCTTCCGGAGTAACTATTCGGATAGATTCTGGAAGCTTGCCTATCTTGCCAGAGGTGGTTGCATTTGCTGATATGGGGATCATTCCCGAAGGGGCTTATACCAATCGCAGTTTTTACAGTAAGTGGGTCTCCTCAACCCTTCCTGAAATGGATTCATTGGAAATGGTGGGGTACGATCCCCAGACATCAGGTGGTTTGTTGTTGTCCATGGAGCCTAGTGCGGCTCACAAACTGATTTCGCTTCTTCAGAGCCAAGAGTACCCCTTGGCGTGTGCTGTGATCGGTGAGGTCATTGCCGGAGATGTTCCCGGTCAGATTTTTTTCTCGTAGCGAACACCCCACTGTGAGGATCCAGCTAGTTATAATGCGGCTAAAATATGATGGACTCGTAAAAAGTCCATCATATTAAAAGAGATTGCTAAGGAGCTGTCCGTAAATAAGTTGGACAATATCGCGCTCATATTTAGGTTAGATTTGGATGATCTAATTGAACAAAGCCGCAGGCGTAGTTGTGCTACGTTGAGGACTTTGTGATTGAAGATCAGCTAAAGATGACCTGAAGATGCGATGCGAGATGTTCAAGTTATTTCCGGACAACTCCTAGGTTCAAATACAGGTGGAGATGTGATGTTTATGGTGGGAAGGCATGCTGAGGGTATCTCGAGTGCCATAAAAAATGGCACGACGCCGTAAATCGAAGTTTTTACGAAGCCATCAAAATGTGGTTGATGTACTTAAACTGATTAACAACCTGGTCAGGTCAACCATGTCCTGTAGATCACAGCACTCATCCGTTGAGTGGACATTGGTCATTCCTGTGGCAATAATGGCTGTGGGTAACCCATACCCATTAAATATATTGGCATCACTGCCGCCGCCCGCTTTTTCGTAAGCCATCTTCAAATTAATACTTTTGGCGGCCTCCTCAACACGTTGAATAGTTCTGCTTTCCCGTTTCAGCAGCATGGCGGGAAAATCATTGTGAACTGCGACATCAATTGTCGGGCTTCCTTTTGCTTCTCCGGTTGGGTCGCTCCATTCTGCCGCAACCGCTGCAAAGGTTTGCTCTATTTCCTGAGTAACTGTGCGCAATTTATCCACTTGGTGACTGCGAACCTCCCCTTCAATCACCACCTTTTCCGGAACAATATTTGAAGCCGCACCCCCGCTGATGGTACCGAAGTTGGCTGTGGTCTCTGTATCCAGTCTGCCGTTGGGGCACCTTGAGAGGGCTGTGGCCGCAATGGTTATTGCATTGATCCCCCACTCTGGATGGAGGCCGGCATGGGCGGCTACACCATTGACGGTAATGGTCAAGCGGTTGGCCGCAGGCGCCTGGATAACAACCTTGGCAAAACCTGTGGAATCAAGTGCATACCCCTCCTTGGCGTTAATGTGTGTGGGGTCTAATGCTTTTGCGCCGAGCAGCCCGATTTCTTCACAGGTGGTAATAACAAATTCAAGTGGGCGATGGGCGGTACCGTTTTCCTGCAGTGTTTCTATAAGTTCGATGCAGGCAGCGATACCTGATTTATCGTCGCTACCAAGGACGGTTTCGCCTGCACTGGTAAATATATCGCCGTCTCGTTGTACTTTTATTCCGCTGGCAGGTTCAACCGTATCCATGTGACAGCTGAAAAAAATCGGTTCCAGCTCAAGGTTGCCGTCAAAGCGGATAATGAGGTTGCCACATTCGGACCCGGTTTTGGTTGCAGAGTCATCTTCTGTGATCTCCTTTGCCCCAAGCTGGGTGAATTTTTCTTTAAGCAGTTTTGCCATCCTGCCTTCCAGTCTGGATGGACTGTCTGTTTCGCATAGAAGAGTGAACGTTTCTGCCAGGCGTTCTCTGTTAATATTCATTTTAGATTGCCCCCATGAGGACCACGGCATGTGCGGAAATTCCTTCACCACGGCCGGTAAATCCCATTTTTTCGGTTGTTGTTGCCTTAATGTTCACCGCTTGCGGGGAAACGGCGCATCCCCTTGCAAGAGTATTCTGCATATCGGTTAAATATCCGGCCAGTTTGGGTTGTTGGCAGATGATGGTTATGTCTGCATTGGTCAGCTGGAGTCCGACCTGTTGTGCTTTTTTAACGATTTGTTCCAGGAGAAGAATGCTTGAAATGTTTTTGTATTGGTTGTCACTGTCAGGGAAGTGACGTCCGATATCTCCTGCTCCCATTGCTCCGAGGATGGCATCGGTGAGTGCGTGACAGACCACATCTGCATCAGAGTGGCCATCCAGTCCGAGGTGATACTTGATCTCTACCCCTCCGAGGATGAGTTTTCGATCGCTGACAAGTCGGTGAGCATCGTAGCCGTGGCCAATTTTCATGGTTTTCTCATGGGAAAGCAACTTTTCTGCCAGTTGCATGTCCCCGGGATGGGTTATCTTTAAATTTTTTTTGTTTCCTTGTACCACCTGCACCTCAACTCCCAGGTGTTCCAGCAGAGAGGCTTCATCCGTGCCTTGAAAACCTGTGGCTGAGGCATTGTCAAAAGCGCTGAGGAGCAGTTTCCTATCTGCTGCCTGCGGTGTTTGCGCCTGCCAGAGACCTGACCGGTCAACGGTGGTGGCGATGATGTGGGTGCCTTCTGTGACTCTCTTTAAGGTATCGTTAACCGGGACTGCTGCAATGACTGCACCGTGTGTGAGTGCGCCATCAATAGTGCGAACAATTGTTGCCTCATCAATAAAAGGGCGTGCCGCGTCATGGACAAGGACCACTTCTATTGTTGCTGGGAGAACTTTAAGGCCGGCATGGACAGAATCCTGCCTGAGTGCTCCTCCTTGTACAAAAAAGAGTTTATGGTGAATATGTTTAGGGAGATGAGCAAAGAGCAGCTCTTTTGTTTCCACTCCATGGTCAGGATGGGCAACGATGACAATGGATGTGATGGCTGTCAGGGTGAGAAACTGCCTGCAGGTACGGACAAGCAATGGCTGCCCGCAGAGGTTGAGGAACTGTTTTGGCCGGTTACCTCCCATTCGGGAGCCTGTACCAGCGGCAGGAATAATGACTGCTGTCGGGGGAAATGAGAAAGATGTATGCGATTTCACGGCGCTGTAATAAAAATGGGGGTGAGCTATAAGCCGAATTTTGTATCCATCAGTGATGGACCATGATCATTTGACTGGGACAACAGTCGCCTGTTGCCTCGTGCAACCTACCCGGAAGTTTCGGACGGGCAGCCCTCAAACACTTCCCTATTTGGTCTTGCACCCGGTGTGGTTTTCCGTGCCTTTCATGTCACCATGAAAGCGGTGAGCTCTTACCTCACCATTTCAACCTTACCTGTGAATGCTAAGCATTCCATCGGCGGAGTATTTTCTGTGGCACTTTCCTTCAGTTGCCTGAAGTTCGCGTTACGAACCACCGTGCCCTATGGTGTTCGGACTTTCCTCTCCGCAATAAATTAACGGAGCGATCATGCGCTCACCCCCAAAAGGTGTTGCAAACGTTGCATGACATGATTAGGAGCTGTCCGCAAATAAGTTGGATAATATCGCGCTCATCTTTAGGTTAGATTTGGGTAATCTAATTGAACAAAGCCGCAGGCGTAGTTGTGCTACGTTGAGGACTTTGTGATTGAAGATCAGCCAAAAATGACCTGAAGATGCGATGCGAGATGTTCAAATTATTTCCGGACAACTCCCTGTTTTTGATCGATGCCTTGGTTGGCCAGGGCATCAGCTCTGGCATTTTGCGACCTGGGAACGTGGTTGACGCTCCAAGCTGGAAAACTTTTAAGCACTGTCATTACATCGGTGTAAAGTAATTTGAGCGCCTCGTTTTTTACCTTATAGCGACCCTGGATTTGACGAACAATGAGTTCTGAATCCAGATTGATTTCCAGGGAAAGACACCTTTCGTCAAGAGCTGCCTTGAGACCAAGAATCAGCGCTTTGTACTCTGCCACATTATTAGTACAAATACCAAGATAATCGGAGCATGTTGTCAGTTCCTGGCCGTCCTGGCTAAAAAGAACGGCCCCGGCTCCTGCTTGGCCAGGGTTGCCCCTCGAAGCACCATCAGTGAAAAGTCGGCACAGTCCGTCCTGCTTTGCTTCGCTGGATTGGGATGAACTGGTTCCCTTCGGAATCTTTTCCGGCTTGCCTGGTTGTTTACCTTTGAGGATCGATCGTACTTCCTGGGGAGAAGTCCCTGGGAAAAGCTGGGTCAGGAGAGCATTATCAAGTTTTTCTGCCAGGGTGTCAATAATTTGCTTTTTGATCAGCAAATTATTTCTCATCAGCTACTTCCTCTTCTTTCTCTTTATAATAGAGTATGCGCTGACAGTTCGGGCAGACGTTGAGCTTGTCGCCTTTGCGAATCTCGTTGAACTGCTGGGGCGGAACAGACATAAAGCAGCCCTGGCAGACCCTTTCAATGGCTGGTACAACACCCAAACCGTCACGTTTTATGAGCAGCTTGCTGTAACGTTTGAGCGATGATGCTTGCAGGTTTTTAGAAAGAGTAGTGCGTTTGTTTGCGACTTTTTTTCTGGTGTTGTCGATTTTCTTGATCGCTTTTTCGACAGTCACTGTCTCCTCTTCAAGAAGCTCTTTCTCGCCAGAACAGAGATTTTCCAGTTCTGTTGCTTCAACTTTCACGGCTTCAATCTGCTCCATGATCTGTAAAACCTTTTCCTCGGTCTCTTTGAGCAGCCTTTTGTTTTCTTCAATCTCTTTTAACAGTGCCTGGTGCTCACGGCTTGTTTGGACCTGCATCATTTTATTCTGCCGATCCTTGATCCTTGTACCCGCATCTTCATGCTCTGCGTTTGTGTCTCGCTGCTCCTGCAAAAGTGCTTCTGTCTTTTCCTGGGAGGCGGTAATGGCCTCTTTCTTCTCCTGAATTGATTGTTCCCTGTCTGTAATGATTTGCTGTTTTTTTGCAATATCTGTGTCAAATCCGGCGATTTCAGAATCAATTTCCTGGAGGTTGATCAGTTTTACTATTTCTTCTTTCAATGGTGTTCTCCTTGATTGCCTGTCAAAGGTCCTTGCTTAGGGTGGGATATATCTTTTTGCCTTATGCTGAGATTTCAGTCCAGCGTAAGAGCAGTGTCAATTGATTCTTTTATAATTCGTAGCGGTGCCTGTTGTTGAGCGGTTGCAATGGTGATGGGGATTTCTGCTGCTGCAATGTGTTGCTGTAGTTGCTGCTGTAAAATGGCCATTGCCGGATTTTCCGTTGCAAAGTGGCCGCCGTCTATGATCCAGAAACCTGCATCTTCTGCCCAGCGGGCCACAGAGTGTTTAATTTCTGCTGTTACAAAAACGTCAGCCCCTTGGGTAAAGGCGATTTCGGCAAAGTCTCCACATGATCCACCACAGACGGCTACCGTCATTACTTGTTTCGGTCTTCTGCCTGCTTCAAGCAGCCATGGAGGGCTGCAGCTCTGGATGAGTCTGCCGATAAACTTCTCTGGGGGGAGTGCTGTGCTGTATGTGCCTATTCTGCCCAGGCCGCAGTTTTCTTCAGTAGTGCAGTCGCTATGGTTAGACACAAGGGGACTCGTGTCCATTAAGCCTAATCCTTGGGCAAGAACATCGCTGACACCGCCGACGGCCGCATCAAGATTTGTGTGGCAACCGATTACGGCGATGTTATGTTGCAATGCCTGGGCAATGAATTGCCCAGTAGGATGGTCTGTACGTAACGATTTGAGCGGACGAAATATGATGGGGTGGTGAGTTAAGATGAGATCACAATCGTTGGCAACTGCATCGTTAACAAGCGTGGGGGAGGGATCAAGTGCCAGTAATACTTTGTGTATCGGTTGGCTTGGCTTGCCGACGAGTAATCCGACATTATCCCAGTCTTCGGCAAGAGCTTCCGGGGCGATTTGTTGTAATATATTGATTAGTTCTTGAACCGTTGGCGCCATGTATTACTCTATAAAGAAAAAGAGGCACACCCTGTGGGGTGCACCTCTTTATAGACAATTGGGGTACAATGCTTTGCTGAAGGTGTCAGCAAAATTTTTCGCAAGCCGCTGATTATATTCAAATGCTAAAAAGAAAATGTAGCTTTCCGAAAAAAATGGTGGGCCTACCTGGACTCGAACCAGGGACCGACCGGTTATGAGCCGGTGGCTCTAGCCAACTGAGCTATAGGCCCCAAAAAGTCAATAAACAAACTATATTATCAAAAAAAACAATGCCGTCAAGCTTTTTTTCGTTTAGTACCAGAAAAAGAGATTGGCGCTAAAGGAGCTGTCCGTAAATAAGTTGGACAATATCGCGCTCATATTTAGGTTAGATTTGGATGATCTAATTGAGCAAAGCCGCAGGCGTAGTTGTGCTACGTTGAGGACTTTGTGATTGAAGATCAGCCAAAGATGACCTGAAGATGCGATGCGAGATGTTCAAGTTATTTCAGGACAACTCCTAAGGGATTTGGATGCTCTATAACAACCTAATTTATTTTCTGGTGGCGATCTTTACCTTTTCCACAAATACGCCGGTGGATTCCCCATGGATGCCTTGGTGGGGGTTCCTTGTTGCCTCTGTAATGCTGCTCGGGGGTTTTAGTTTTGTTGCAAAGAGGTTGTACTCGTCAGCTTTAACTGAAAAGTCAGTGCGCTATTTTTCCATCGAACGAAAACTTTCCATACTTGCTGTTGGTTGCTTTATCCTGTGGGTGTATTTTTTGGATCTAAAATACTATCTACAGCCGTTATCTTTAGGTGGCAAATTACCTATTTTAGAGAATCTGGGAGGCTTGAGTGTTTTTTTCCTTCTGTTCTGCGTGATATGGCATCAGGCAAGACCTTTGTATCAACAGCTTTTTCATCGTGAATACAATTCCTTTGGGTTCTTGTTAAGTAATATCAAGATCAATCTGCCTATTGTTCTGCCGTGGCTGTTGCTTTCCTTTACCTTTGATATTTTGGTGCTGCTACCCTTACCCGGGTTAAAGGAAATATTGGTGTCACCGTGGGGTGATTTGATTCTCTTTGCGGTTTTTGTAGTTTTTCTTGTCCTTTTTTTTCCGCCACTGGTACGCAGATTATGGGACTGCAGGCCTATGCCCGAGGGGCAGATGCGGGAGAAGATTCTTGCTTTTTGCCGGACCCAGGGGTTTGGTTCCGAAATCCTTTACTGGCCGCTTTTCGAAGGACAGGTGATTACCGCCGGAATTATGGGCATTGTCCCTGGGTTTCGCTATTTACTGGTAACGCCTGCATTGCTGGAAGCGCTCAGCGAAAAAGAGCTGGAGAGTGTATTAGCCCACGAAATAGGTCACGTGAAGAATAAACACCTGATTCTCTATGTGCTGCTTTTTCTCGGTTTCAGTGTGTTTGCTGGTGCTCTGGCCAGGCCTATGCCCCATTTTATCCTGTCCAGTGATACCTATTATTGGCTGCTCGGTAAAATGAGCCTTTCTCCAGATACCCTGCTAGGTATCCTTGGTGCGATCCCGCTCCTTGTACTGCTGATTGTTTATTTTCGGTTTATTTTCGGTTTTTTTATTAGAAATTTTGAGCGGCAGGCAGATGCCTCGGTGTTTCGTGCCCAAGGCACAGGAGTGCATTTGATCTCATCGTTTGAAAGAATTGCAGTACTCACCGGCACTAGTAGGGAGGAAAAAAACTGGCATCATTTTGGCCTTGGGGAACGGATTGGGTTTCTTGAGCAATGTGAACAAAACCGGCTTGCCATTGGCCGCCAGGATCGAAAGGTGTATGCCTTCATGCTCCTCTATTTCTGTTGTATAGCAGGGTTGTCTTTTTCGGTGCAGCAGCTTGATTTGCAGAAAATTTCTGCTGGCTATGAAGTGAAATACGCTGAGGCTGTTCTGCTTCAAAAATCTGGTCAGGAACCAGGGAACAGTTTGTGGCCGGTTTTACTTGGTAATTTGATGCAGAGTGAGAAGATGGAAAGTAAGGCTGTGGAGGCCTATGAGCAAGCAGCGAAACTCAGACCAACCAGTGTTGAGGTGAATAATAACCTTGCCTGGCTGCTGCTCACGGCAAAAGATAAAACACTTCGTGATCCTGTCAGGGCTTTAACTCTTGCACGGACGGCAGTGCTGCTGGATGAAAAAGGATTTGTGCTAGATACACTGGCTACTGCTTTTTGGGCAAACCGACTGATAGAAAATGCCGTGGAAAGTGAGGTGCGGGCTATCCGGCTGGACCCTGGTAATCGTCGTTATTATATAGAGCAGATACAGCGGTTTCAAAGCAACCGCTGGGAAGAAGAAGGTTCCGGGACAAGGGGCCAGTAGCAAGTACTCAGGCTCATGTATTAAACGATGATATCGGGAATTGTCATCTCGCCTTTATCAAAGGCCGCTAAGAAGGCTTTGACAACTTCCGGGTCAAAATCTTTTCCGGCGCTGCTGACAATTGCATCACGAGCGTTTTTTTCTGGGTGGGCTTTTTCGTGAAATTCTTCGTGGGTCAGGTCGTCGTATTTGTCTGCCACGGCTAGGATTGAGGTACCTATTGCCTGTTCCGAGTTTTCTTGTTTGTGGTGGTTGGCAAGATAGCTTTGGCGTTGGCCGATAAGCATGGGGAGAATTTTTCTAAGCGGCCCTCTGGAGCAATCTGGCAGGTTTTCTGTTTCTTTGTCAGTATGTTTTGTTGGTTCGCTATTGTTATTTTTGATGAGGGTCGAGGCCTTTTCCAGGATCTCCCTTTTGATTTGCAGATTACCAAGATCGTGCAGAAGGGCGGCTGAGCGGATGTCCTCAAGCTGCTCTTCAGGTAGCCCCATTGTCGAGGCGATTTTAACTGCATAGATTGAAACGCGGAAGCAGTGGTTTTCAGCGTACTCATCCTGGGAAATGAAATGCCTGAGGATAAAAAGTATCCCCTGGTAGGTGTGCCGCAGTTCAGCTATTTTTTCCTGGATTTTTTCGTAGAGGCTTCCCATGGTGTATGCTGTTACCAGCAAAAAACAACCCCAGCAGGCAAGGTGGTACCATTGATCGATTCCGCCCAATCCAACAAGGTCGGATCCTTGAAATCTGGAAGGATTTATGACGTATATCAGGCTGACCAGTAAAATACTTGCAAAAGCTGTCAGTACAGCATGGCGCCTTCCGAAAAAATAGGCTGCTATAACCGGAGGAAGACTGTAGAAACCAAGCAGCAAGTATTGAGAGGCCACCGTGTAGTTGAGTAACCATGCAATGCCGAGCATGGAGAGAATTATCAGCGACTCTGTGCATTTTCTTTTGCTTTTGGCCGGAAAAAGTTGGTCAATCTTATTTGCTATGTTGGCACATGAGGTCTTTGGTGTTGCTGGCAGAGGGGGGCCGTAGTCCTTTTGTTCGTGTTTTTCTTCGTCTGGGGAATGTTTTTTCTGCTCTTGTCTGGCTGGGATGAAGGTCAGGTCAGCATTGAGCCTGCGCATCTCTGCCATCACCCTTCTGGCAGTGAGTTCAGGAACGTTTCTGGCCAGAACAACCGGGAGTTCTTGCAGAAGGTCCGGGATTTCGTCACTAGGGATATTTTTTGCGTATTTCTGGAGATAGGCAATAATCTCGCCTTCATCTGTATTCGTATTGACAGATTTAAGGATGATTGAGCCTTTATGTTCGATCATTTTTTGTTGAGTAGGGAGCGTTGCAATGAGGTTTAGCCTTCTGCATAGTGTTCTGGATTAATTAGTTCTACGTTTGTACAAGGGATGCGTTCCCTTTAATAAGGATTATAGGTAACAGAAGGTTTGGTTGCAAGAAAACACCGTTTTTTTCGATAAGGAGCTGTCCGTAAGTAAATTGGGCAATATCGCGCTCATATTTAGGTTAGATTTGGATGATCTAATTGAACAAAGCCGCAGGCGTAGTTGTGCTACGTTGAGGACTTTGTGATTGAAGATCAGCCAAAGATGACCTGAAGATGCGATGCGAGATGTTCAAGTTATTTCAGGACAACTCCTTAGCTGGTCATTGTGCAAGGCCAGCTGACTTGTACCAGATGAAAGACGGAAAAAGGGGGAGGGTGGAGGAACAAACTTCATCCTTTTTATTGATCAGGTGAAAACGCCTGAATCCTGCAAAGGGAATTTTACCAGGTCCTGAAACGGCCGGTATCGATGTGAACGAAATCTGATTTGGGGTAATATCCGACACCACCACATTGCATGGCAATGGCGCATTGCTGTACATACCGCGTCGGAGCCTCTGAAAATCGAATATCAATTGCGCGCCCTTGCATATGCAGGCTCCTTTTAGCAACACCGGAGCTGTTCTTCCTCAACTTCTTGTTGGTTACAGGAGAACGAAACCCAGAAATCACTTCAAACGTTCCTTTATAGCCCATATCCTGCTGTATATCCCACAGCACATCCAGCAGCCTTCTATCAATGGCATGGACTTCACCGGTACGAAAATCGCGAAGATACTGATTTACCTGCCCAAGGGCTGACGAATCGTACATTCCATGGCGAAAATAGGTAACATCAAGAGACTGCCTAGTATGGGTATGATAAAAAGAAAGCGTCTTCTTCTCAAGCCTTTTGGCTCCAGCCACGATAGGATGGCTTCCCACTGCCAACACAATTCCCAGCTGGGCTGTTTTTTTAATAAACTGTCTTCTTGAAGAAGTCTTTTCACTAAAAGATATCGCTCTCATTCCCTAAAGTTGTCTCTATTGGCTTTATGTTATAATTCCATAACGATACGAATTATTTGACGAAATAATTCAAGCCAGTAAAGTGCAACCTCTGACAAAAGTCAAGCGGAATATTTAAAAAAAATTGCAATTGCAGCAAGTTACCTCCAAACACCTCCTATTTCAGCCCTACAAGTTCCACACCTCCCATCAATTAACTTCTGGTTTTTTAACAAAAAACCATTTCTTTCGATTATCCTTGTTCCACATCCTGGACAAAAGGTATCTTCACCTTCACCTAAAATATTGCCCTGATAGACATGGTGAAGCCCGCTTTCTTTCCCGATACGATACGCCTTACGCAACAATTCCACTGAAGTTCGAGGCCTGTCCTTCATCTGATAGGTGGGGTGAAAGGCACTCACATGCCATGGTAGAGCTGGGTCGATTTGAGAGATGAATGCAGCTATTTTTTTTAACTCCTCATCCGAATCATTTAATCCAGGAATAATCAGAGTGGTTACCTCCACCCACACACCAAGGTCATGGAAGAGACGAACATTATCAAGAACCGGCTGTAGACTTGCCTTGCATACTTTTTTATAAAAAGAATCGCTAAAAGCCTTGATATCTATATTTATGGCATCAAGGAAAGGCGCAATATCTCTGGCTGCCTCCGGTGTCATGTACCCGTTGCTGACGTAGACGTTACGAATATTTTTCTGTCTGGCAAGTTCAGCGCATCGTCTACTGAATTCATAAAAAACCGTGGGCTCCACATAAGTATAGCTGATACTGGCACACCCATTTTGCTCGGCAAGGGCAACCACCTCCTCCGCCTCGGTTTGCTTGCCAACGATTTCCTGGTCGTGCATGTGAGGGTATTGAGAGATTTCGAAATTCTGGCAGTGGAGACAACGAAAATTACATCCTACCGTGGAAATGGAATAGGTCCGGCTACCGGGTAAAAAATGGAACAAAGGTTTTTTTTCTATTGGGTCAATATGCTCAGCCACCAGTAAACCGTATACAAGACTGAACAATCGTCCTTCCCGATTTTCCCTTACCCCGCAAATCCCCCTATGCCCAGGATGGATGGTACAACGATGACAGCAAAGGGAGCAAGTAACCTTCCCGGCTTTTTCTTGAGTATAAAACATCGCTTCACGCATGATAGACTAAAGTGTTTCCCGGTTGACGGACAAACACTCCTCCCGTTATAATGGGTTGGATGTGAGCAAAGGTGGCAGCATCAAGCAGAACGTTTGCACGTCAACGCTTCCCCCTGTACACGATAAAGTATACTTCATATGTATTGTAGCACATCGTCATTGCCGCAAAATAAATTTTTCCACTGGCCCGTTTACCGACAGTATCTACAGTCTTGGTATCACTTCTCCTCAAATGCCACAAACTATTTCACAATAGACAAAAAACATGGAAGAGCATTCCCTTAACCTCTATGCAAAATTAATAAAAGAAGCAACCAGGATGGAAGTATATGCAATGAGGGCTGACAAAGATCAACGGCCCGAACTTGCCCGGATGTATAAGGCCCTCACTGTCTCTCACAAGGCACAGGCCCGTAGAGTCCTCCTCCAGATCCGAGGCTTTATCGGACACAGCGATGAAAATCTGTCACTGGTCATAGATGAAGAACTTCCTGCATTCATCAAAGCGTATGCGAAATGTCATCATCAGGCCGTAGAAATAAACAACAAGGCGATTGCTATCGGTTGCGACCATGCATCACGAATCACCCAAATGAACCTGCAGCTCGCAAAACGTGCCCAGGAACTAAGGCAGCGTCCAGACACATTCTTTATCTGCGACTTTTGTGGTTTTATAGCTTCTGCCAACTTACCGGATACATGCCCTATATGTACGGCAGCATCGCGACGGTTCAAAAAGGTTTGCTGATGAAAATTATTTCCGGTGGGCAATCCGGTGCCGATCTGGCAGCCCTTGACGCAGCCATTTCCCTTGGAATCGAGCACGGTGGCTGGCTCCCCAAAGGTCGAAAAACCGAAAGCGGTCCCCTCCCCTCCAGGTACAGCCTCAAAGAACTCCCTACAGGTAAATACCGGGCACGAACCGAACAGAATGTTAGAGACAGCGATGGTACCCTGATATGCTCTTTCGGTCCTTTAACCGGGGGCTCTGCCCTCACGGAAGCTCTCACTATCAAACATCATCGTCCCTGCCTGCATATCAATTTTGAGCTCTTTCCTGGCGATAAGGCTGTTGCTGCCGTTGAACGATGGTACAAAGATAATAAAATACAAACACTGAATGTTGCGGGGCCCCGCGCTTCAAACAATCCACACATCTATGACGCAGTTTTCACCCTGATCCTAAAAATAAAGTGGTAGGGAAAGCCGTCTCTACTCTATTTCCCATCCATTGGAGAAAATATTATGTCCATTACAAAACACATATTAACACGGCGACAACTCCTCCATTTCCTGGGCATCGGTACTGCCTCCTACCTTTCACTGCCCCTTCTCTCAGGGTGTGCTATTGATCCTGTCACAGGGAAAAAACAGTTCATGATCATGAGCGAAAGCGAAGAAATCAACATTGACAGGAAACAATCTCCCCTCCAATTTTCCACAGACTACGGCCCTCTGCAAGACCAGCAGCTCAACCAGTACATCAGTCGCATCGGACTAGAACTTGCAAACAGGTCACATCGACCGCATATGCCGTTTACCTTTCGCGGCGTCAACGCCTCTTATATCAATGCCTATGCTTTTCCCGGAGGCTCCATTGCCGTTACCCGGGGTATCTTGGTCGAACTAGACAATGAAGCCGAACTGGCAGCCCTGCTTGGCCACGAGATTGGTCATGTCTGCGCCAGGCACACTGCTGAACAGTCTGGAAAAGGAATGCTGACCTCCCTGCTGCTCACCGGTGCTTCCGTGGCTACCAGTGCCGCTGGTTACGGCGGCGCTGCCGACCTTGTTCAGAGCTTTGGCCAGCTTGGAGCTGGAGCGCTACTAGCCCATTACAGCAGGGATAATGAACGGGAAGCTGATTCCCTTGGAATGGAATATATGACCAGAACCGGATACAATCCTTCCGGCATGGTCGGCCTGATGCAGGTACTCTTGCAAAACAATAAGCACAAGCCAAGTGCGGTAGAGGTCATGTTCAGCACTCATCCCATGAGTGAAGACCGCCTTGCATGGACCAAGAAAGCGGCGAAGGAAAAATACAGTAAAATGCACAACGCACCTGTACATAGAGAACGATTCATGGACATGACCACCTCGTTACGAAAAAACAAAACGGCCATATCTCTTATGCAGAAAGCTGCCACAGCCATGGCTAAAGGAAAGTACGGTCCTGCGGAGCAGACACTGCAGACGGTACTGCAAAAAATGCCTGATGATTATACAGGCTTAGTCATGATGGGAAAAGGTCAGTTTGCTCTTGAAAATACCAAAAAAGCGGTACACTATGCGAGCAGGGCAGCACAAATATATCCACAGGAAGCGCAAGCCCATCTCATTATCGGGGTCAGTGAAATAGTCAACCAACGCTATGATCAGGCTTATCAACATCTTTCAACGTTTGACAACCTTCTGCCAGGCAATCCGGAGATAACTTTTTTCAGGGGGGTTGCAAAAGAAGGCCAGGGAGAACGCCAGGAAGCGGCACAATACTACAGGGGATATATTCAGCGCGTCAAACAAGGGCAGAAAGCACAATACGCCTATAACCGCCTAAAAACTTGGGGTTACGCCAAATAGACAGATAGAGACAAGGAGCCCTGTCCTCATCTGTCCTGGTTTTACCTCTCGTTCAAGAGGCGGCAGGACTCTCCAGTGCCGAACGAACCGAAGATGCAAGTTCCTGGAGGTCCACAGGCTTCATCATAAGGGCACATGCCCCTGCATCCTTGGCAGCATCAGAGTTCAACTTGTCAGAATAGCCTGTACAGAGGATCACTGGTAGCTCAGGTCTGATTTTGGTAATTTCCGTGGTCAACTCGAGTCCTGTCATTACGGGCATTGTATGATCAGTGATCACCAAATCAATGGTACACTCGTCATCCTGCAACAAGGACAGCACTTCCTTAGGGTTACTGGTCGTAGTAACGGTGTAGCCAAAATGATTAAGCATCATCTTGAACGTTTCCCTGATATCTTTTTCGTCATCAATAACAAGAATATGCTCGTTACCACTCGGCAACGGGACTTCACTGCTTAATAACACCCCTTCGCCTCCTTTACCTGCGAGCGGTAAGAAGATACTGAAAGTTGTCCCTTTGCCAACAGCTGACTCTACCTGGACATCACCTCCCAGGTCCTGGACAATACCAAGCACGACACTCAACCCCATACCGGTGCCTTCACCAGGCTCTTTTGTCGTAAAAAACGGATTAAAAATACGCTGTAAGGTCGCGTCCTCCATCCCAACCCCTGTGTCCTGGACAGTTAGACAGAGACAGGTGTCACCAAAACTGACATCAATATCGCCGCACCTCTCGCTTGAGACCTGTTCCAGAATAATGGTCAATGTCCCTCCTTTTTCTCGCATAGAAAAAAAGGCATTACTGCACAAATTCATCATGATCTGCTGCAGCTGGACAGGCGCAGCCATGACTTTGCTGTCCGGGTCAACAATATGCCTCTCGATAGCGATGGTTGAAGGAATTGAAGCACGGATAAGGCGTAGGCTTTCTTTGATCACCGGTGCAACGGTGACTGCTATCTTTGTCATGGTCGACTGTCTACTAAAGGTAAGGATCTGATGCACAAGATCCGCAGCCCGTTTTCCCCCTTGACGAATATGAACCAGATGATCGTAGAGTTCGGATTCTTTTTCAGTCTGTAGCAGTGCCATGTCGGTAAATCCGATTATAGCACCCAGGATATTATTAAAATCATGGGCAATCCCACCTGCAAAGGTACCGATTGCTTCCATTTTTTGTGCCTGCCGAAGGCGGGATTCAATTTCGACCTCATTGGTGATATCGCGCTGTACTGTTACCCAGTGGGTGACTCTTCCGGAATGATTACGAACCGGTGAGACAGACGAAGCAGCAATAAAGACAGTACTGTTCTTCCTTTTAATAATGATCCTTCCCTGCCATATTTCACCTCTGCTGACAACTTCCCCAATATGCTCAAGCAGATGGTTGTCGTTGTCGCTAGAACACATCAGGCAGTACTCACTTCCAAGAGTTTCATCTCGGCTGTAACCGGTCATCTTGCAAAAAGCCCCATTGACATCTTCAATAATGCCTTCAGTATCAGTGATCATCACTATTTCACTGATCTGTTCTGCAGCTGTTGCCAATCGCCGCTGAATTTCTTCTACTTTTAGTTCGTCGGTTATATCCTGAAGGATAACAATATTGCACCGTTCACTGCCCAGAGTAAAAGGGGTTATCGAGATCTTGGCATCACGATTCATTTTGCCAATAGTCGTGACGGTAACAGAAGCAATTTCCCCTGGCGTTCCAGGTTGGCTGTTACTCAATTTCTCAGCAACCTTTCCCTGGTCATCCGGGTGAATAAACTCCAAAAAAGGCTTGTTGTAGAGTGTTTGTCGGGGATCAACTTCTATCATTTGGGATGCAGCCTTGTTGGCATAGGTTACCATGCCCTTCCCATTAACAAGCAAAACACCCATGGGAGCGTGATCAAGCAGCACCACCAATTGCTCTTCCACCTCTCTGTGTTTCTTTTCCTCCCTTCTCCCTGCTATTACCAGAGTCAAACCCATGCTGAGACAACCGACAGCTATGGTTGTAATTATTGTCACTATCAGCCACTGGTTGCGAAAGGCAGCCATTGTGTGCAGGACTTCATTTTCCGGTGCGGCAATCAGGATGGACCAAAAATTATCACCCGGTAAATCCACAGGCAGATGTACGCCGTGCCGGTGAATATCCTGACTCCCCTCGGTGACAGTAAAATCTTGGGTTAAGGTAAAAAATCCTTTCTGCCCCCCTCCCATCTTTGCATACAGCTGCTGCAGTTCATGATGGGGGTAGCTGTTGATTG
Source organism: Desulfobulbus sp. (assembly GCA_030600525.1). Taxonomy (GTDB): domain Bacteria; phylum Desulfobacterota; class Desulfobulbia; order Desulfobulbales; family Desulfobulbaceae; genus Desulfogranum. Next base: position 24,137 of record JAUVLX010000007.1, read on the forward strand.
GCGTACCAACTAATTCTGGTTGCGGAGCATAGAGTGTTATGCCATTGCGACTAAACAGCATGACATACGCGGCCCTGTCAAGCTTCACCTGGTCAATATATCTCTTGGCAACCTCTTCAAACGAGATGAGAAAGGAAATATTCCCATAATACGTATGCTCTCTAAAAAGAGGATGAGTCATAATGACGCAGCACTTCCGTTGATTAGCATCAATCGGGTCACTGACAGCCAGCGTTTTCTCCAGCAGAACTTTCTTTAAAACCTGCTTATCGATTCCTCGCCATAGGTTGTCTTCCTCGCCAGTGACGGAAAAGACAACTTTTCCCTTATCATCACTTCGAAAAACACCTAATAGGCGCGACTTGTGAATAGCATAAAAATCTTCAACCAATAACTTTCCGCCGCTATCCAGCTCAAGAATAGAATTCTGTTCTGCCAAATACTCAAGTGCGTGTTGATAGGTTGTAAAATACCCTTGAATACCTTCAACGGCATGGTCCATCAGCAGGGTCTGCTGCTCATGAAAGGCCTTTATAGTTTTGTTCCTCACCGAAAGATATGGCAGATAAAAAAGTCCTGCCAAAGTAAGGGTAACTGCCAGTGACAGCAGCACATATGGGTAAGAAAATCGACGCATGTAAATTATCTGTTAATTAATAGGGTTATATCGTGAGTTGTGAGAATTATAGCAAAATGATATCTGTTTCCAAAATTTAATCGCCCGATTATCATAGGATTTAAATATTGATGGACTCATAATAGGCAATCATACTCAATCATTTTAAAAAGCCACTGTTTATCCCTTCGACGTAATCGGGATCAGTCTTTACAGGTAAAACACTCTTGTTTCTTTATCAATCCAACAAGTTGGAAACACTTGCCCGCCAACTGAGCGTCATCCTCTCCTCCAGCCCCTCGCCCCCCCTGGATGCAGATATCATTGTTGTTCAGCATCATGGGATGGCGCAATGGATCTCACTGCAACTGGCCGCAATCAACGGTATAGCAGCTCATCTTGATTTTCCGCTTCCCGGTCGATTCCTGGGCGACATGCTCAACACATTTACCGGGGCAACGGCAGATCTGTCAGATTTTAAACAGCGGGTACTTCTGTGGCGTATCTTCCATGCACTCCCTCAACTTGCACATCAGCCCCAATTCCTGGAAGTACACCAATACATCCAGGGCAACAACCAAGCAATTAAGTGCTATCAGCTGGCTGAAGCCATAAGTGATGTCTTTGATAAATACCTTGTTTACCGCCCTGATATTATTTCCCAATGGGACCAGGGCAATGATCAATCCTGGCAGGCTGAACTATGGCGTCATTTAAGCCAAGGTGTCGTTCACAAAGCGCAACTTTTTACCACCTTTCTCGCCCAATATGGTAAAGCCCCTTCCTGCCCGCCTCATCTCCCCAACCGTTGCTTTATCTTCGGTCTGAATTCTCTGCCGCCGATCTACCTTGAGCTTCTGGTTCAAATGAGTACATGCTCTGAAATCCACCTCTTTCACCTCAGCCCCTGCCAGGAATACTGGGGTGACCTGCAATCAGAAAAAGAACAGGCACGGCGAAACAAAAAATCCAAGCACACACTCCAAGAGCAACAAGATCTGTATATTGCAACCGGCAATCCTCTTCTCTCTTCATGGGGTGCGGTTGGTCGTGATTTTCTGCAGCAATTACTGGAGTATGATGTTGATGTAACCGATACATACAGTGAAAATCTCGAACCGTCCATACTGGCCACTCTCCAGAACCAGTTGCTTACCCTTGAAGACGGAACAGATCCTCTTCACCAACAGTCGCAGCCCTTCAACCAAGACCATTCTCTCCAGTTTCACATCTGCCACTCGCCGCTCAGGGAGGTCCAGGTACTCCACAACCGTCTTCTTCATCTTTTTCAAGACAACCCCCAGCTCACAGCAAGCGACATTCTAGTTACAGCGCCTGACATTGAAAAATATGCTGATGCCATACGCGGAGTATTTAACAGTGCTGCTCCTGATAGGCGTATCCCCTTTTCCATTGCCGACAGCCCGCTGAGCAAAGAAGCAGTAACAGTTCAGGCTTTTTTGGATCTCCTTGCCCTTTTCAAAGGTCGATGCACAGCACCGGAGATCATGGCTTTACTGGAGACAGATTCGCTGCTGGCACGTTTTGCACTACAGCGAGCCGACCTACCCAAATTACGACAATGGGTCGACGAAGTCCGGATACGATGGGGGATTGATCATGCCCACCGATGCAGCTTTGAAGGTGCCGCTTTTGATGAAAACAGCTGGCAATTCGGTCTCGACAAACTACTGCTGGGATATTTTATGGTAGGAGAGAATGCACACTTTCAAGGATTGTATCCCTATCCAACAATGACGGAAAGTTATGCTGACCTATTGGGCGGGTTTGCAGCTTTTATCTCTCAACTGCAAAACTGGCTCCCCAGATTGCATCGCTCCCGATCTGCAAAACAATGGTCCCAGCTCCTGTTAGAACTTCTTCACGATTTTTTTGACCAAGAACGTGATCCTGCCGGTTTCACTATCGTATCAGAAGCTGTTCTCGAATTTGGTCAGGATACCCAAGATGCAGCACTGGAGGACTTACTTGATCCCGACATTGTCATGCTCCATCTTAACAGACAACTGCAACAGCCATCAACTGGCCGGGTTTTCCTCACCGGAAGAGTCACCTTCTGCAACATGGTTCCCATGCGGGCTGTTCCATTTTCGGTCATTTGTCTCCTGGGTATGAATGACGCTGCATTCCCCCGCATGCAGCAAACATTCTCCTTTGACCTTACCACTACAGAGCCAAGACTGGGTGACCGGGATCGCCGAAAAGATGATCGCTATCTCTTCCTGGAAATTCTGCTCTCTGCTAGAAAGACCCTTTATATTTCATGGACAGGGAGGGACCAGCGGGATAATGCAGAATCTCCACCCTCAGTGGTTGTCTGTGAGCTGCTGGATTATCTGGACAGCTCCTTTCCTCAAGAGGCGACACCGCCAAGCCAACAGGTGACCACAGTCCACCCGTTGCAACCTTTCAACCCCAAATCCTTTGCCCAGGTAAAAAGCCTAACCTCCAGTTATGCGCCGGAATGGCTCCCTGCTACCCGCAAACAGCCTAAAACGCCCTTTATCACTGAACTACAAACCGCATCCGACCCTACTAAGCACACAATTGAGACCCAGGATTTTATCACCTTCTGGAAGCATCCTGTCCGTTTTTTCCTTGCAAATCAGCTGGGAATCCGACCCGAAGGCAGTTTAGCCAGCCTGGAGGAGGCAGAACCCTTTTCCCTGAACGCTCTTGAGCAATTTTTTCTACGCCAAGATACGGTACAATCACTTATCAGCGACCAGACAATCGAGACCATTGAACATCGCCTGCAAGCATCAGGCATCCTACCCCAGGCAGGATTTGGAATGACTCTCATGGACGAAACGCGACAGGACTCTTCGCTGCTTGCCACAAGGATACAAGACCTTACCCGTGAGCAACGTACTCCTGTCGAAATTGACGCCTCGATTGGCCCGTGGCA
>JAUVLX010000333.1 GCA_030600525.1 Desulfobulbus sp.
CATCAGGTATTACCCCATCCCTTCTGCTGAAGGATATAGTGAGCAGGGCAAAGCCTCATGGTATGGAAAAAAATTCCATGGCCGAAAAACAGCCAATGGAGAGACCTACGACATGTATGCTGAGACCGCAGCCCACAAAACCTTGCCCATGGGCACCATGCTTCTGGTAACCAATCTTGAAAATAACAAGAAAATTGTCGCTCGGATAAACGACAGAGGCCCCTTTGTAAATAACAGAATAATCGACCTTACCTATACAGGGGCCGAGTCAATAGGGATGATAAAAAACGGTACGGCCAGAGTGAAAATTGTCGCTCTTAGTACGGAGCAGCAACCACCGCAGCCGCAACTAAACAAAACAGGCCAACAGCCTTCTGTTACCAACAAATTTGATCAGGGAAATTTTTACGTACAGGTTGGTGCTTTTATTGAGCTGGAAAACGCGCGGAAACTGGCCCAGAAGTTTGCTCTTAAGGGTCGCAATGTAACCATACAGCAGTACCCGGCAGCAGGGATGCAGCTCTACCGAGTTATGGTTTGTGGAGGGACTTCACTGGCAAAGGTTAAAATTTACGAAAATCAGCTGGAACAACAAGGGTTTCCGGATGCTTTAGTACTTGCCCGTTGAATAGTTACAGACCGAGGTTAAGGCAAGTTTTTAATTATTCGCCAAACAGCTGTGTAAGGTAGATAAACGATAGTGCATCCACTAATACCGGCATCAGATTCAGCGTGGATGCGCTGCGCTTATCCACCCTGTACTTATATGCCTGTGGTAAAATTTATCGTACGCCTCGGAGGCTGTCGCTTACCCGAAGTCTCACAAGGTTCGCTTACCCGGAGTCTCACAAGGTTCGCTTACCCGGAGTCTCACAAGGTTCGCTTACCCGGAGTCTCACAAGGTTCGCTTACCTAAATTTGAACAAAAAACCTCATTTCTGAACAGACACAAACCCAAATTTCCTCCCCTCATGAAACGTTGGAAAGAAGTGTATATTCATAATCTCGTACCTTTCTGACAAAAGCCCTGACCAGATCATGATCTTTTATGCCAGGTTCCTTTTCAAGTCCTGAATTGGCATCTATCCCGTAGGGACAAACGCTCTCCAAAGCCTGGGTTATATTGTCGACATCAAGGCCACCTGCCAGGAGATACGGTTTTTGTAGGTACAGCTTCTCAATCACTGACCAGTCAAAGACCTCGCCTGTTCCCCCCACAGTATTTTTGTTATAGGTGTCCAACAAGAAACCCTTCACATGGGGTTTGTAGGGATCAATCTTCTCTGCGGTTAATTGCGGCTCCACCCGAAATGCTTTGATCACCTGACACGGTGCTGCCGTCCTGGCCAACCGTTCACAATATTTGGGGGATTCAGAGCCATGGAGCTGCACGCAGTCAAGGCGGCAGTAATCAATAATTTCTTCGACTTCCTTTCTTTTTTTATCGACAAAAACCCCAACCACATCAACAAAAGGGGGAAGCTGTTCTATGATCAATTTTGCATCTTCCGGATCAATATGCCGTGGACTGGGCTCAAAAAAAATAAATCCCAGCGCATCTACGCCTGCCTGCACTGCGGTAATGGCATCATCATACCTGGTGGTGCCACAAATTTTAATCCTGAACCTTTGCTGTTTTGTCATAGCGATGCAAACTCCTTTAACAGGCTACCTTCGGTCCCACTGCGCATAAGACTCTCGCCGATGAGTGCTGCTGCCACTCCATGTTCTTTCAAACGCCGCATATCTTCAAGAGTGGCAATACCCGACTCACTGACCACCGGAATGGAATCCGGAATCAACTGCAGCAGCCGGAATGTGGTATCGAGATTGACGGAAAAATCATTAAGGTTGCGATTATTAATGCCAATTAATTTACTTTCGGCAGCAAGCGCTGACTCCAGTTCCTTTTCATCGTGAACTTCAACCAGCACATCCATGTTAAAACCTTCAGCAATTAATCGATATTCGCGTAACTGTTCGGTTTCCAAAATGGCGGCGATCAGAAGTATTGCATCGGCACCAACCATGCGCGCCTCGCTAATCTGCATAGGATCTATGATGAAATCCTTGCGCAGCACAGGCAAGTCAACCACATTACGCACCAAAGGAATATAGGCTAGTGCTCCCTGGAAAAAGTCCACGTCTGTTAATACAGATATTGCATGTGCACCACTGGCCTGATAGTGGGTGGCAATGGCCATAGGGTCAAAATTAGGCTGAATAACGCCCTTGGATGGAGAAGCCTTTTTGGCCTCAGCAATGATGGCCACACTGGAGGCATTTTTGATAGCATCAATGAACCCTCTGGGAGGATCAAGGTCTTCTGGAGGTGACATCACTCCTTTTCGGTACAGCTCTGCGACTTCTTCCTTCTTTCTGGCAACAATTGTATCAAGTATCATGATTAGTAAGTATTATTAATGGTCGCGGAAGGCAACCAGTTGATCGAGTTTTCCAAGCGCTGCACCAGACAAAATGATATCCCTTGCCTTGTCAACGCCCTGCTGCATATTTTCAACCTGGCCGGCAGCCATCAGTGCTGCACCTGCGTTAAGCAGGACCATATCGAGTTTTGGCCCGGCAGTGCCTTTGAGTACTGAACGAACCTGCTCAGCAGATTCTTCTACAGTGTTACCGCCACGCACAGCATCCATCTCTGCTCTTTGCAGGCCGAATTGCTCAGGAGTTACAGCCATTGTCGTAACACCGCCATCATGACCGTCCGCAATATAAGAGGTACCGCTGATGGTTAACTCGTCAATATTACCTTCGCCCCATACAACCAGGGTACGCTGCATTCCCAATCGAACAAGTACTTCAGCAAGGATTGTGGTCAGCTCTTTGGCAAAAACACCTGTAAGTTGTACGTTTGCACCGGCTGGGTTGGTAAGTGGCCCCAGGATATTAAAGATGGTGCGGATACCTATTTCCCGGCGAGGGTTAATAGCATATTTCATTGCCCGGTGGAGCATGGGTGCAAAAAGAAATCCAATACCAACGGTCCTCACGCACCGCCCAACCGCTTCGGCACTCATGGACAGATCGACGCCAAGTGCCTCCAGGACATCTGCGCTACCGCAGCTTGACGAAACAGCTCTGTTGCCGTGTTTGGCAACAGGTATACCTGCCGCGGCGACTACGAAGCTGGTGGTGGTGGAAACATTAAAGCTCCCTGAACCATCGCCGCCAGTTCCCACTATATCCATCAACAATTTTCCGGAACTGGTATCCACCCCGGTATCGACAAAGGTTGCCTTCTCACGCATAACCTTGACAGCACCGACTATTTCGTCAATGGTTTCACCCTTCATCCGAAGTGCAGTGATAAAGCTGCCAACCTGGGCTTCGGTGGCTTCTCCGCCCATAATTTCGTTCATAACCATGATCATCTCCTGCTCGGAGAGATCTATCCTATCGACTGTTTTACTGATAGCTTTTTTTATCATAGCTTGACCGTTAAAAACTTTGATGGAAACCAACCTGATTACCTGAGTAACTGTTCATAGTCAGGTCGCAGAAAGGTATGCAGCAGTTGCATCCCCTGCCCCCCGGTCATTATGGATTCGGGATGGAACTGTACCCCTTCAATGGCCAACTCTTTATGCCGAATAGCCATAAGTTCACCCTGGTCGGTATGAGCGGTGGCGATAAAACAATCGGGCAGGCTTTGCTCGTCAATTATGAGAGAATGATACCGCATACCCTGAAACGGATTTTCAAGCCCGGTAAACACTCC
>JAUVLX010000157.1 GCA_030600525.1 Desulfobulbus sp.
ACCGCTGCGCTGTTATAAAAGTAAGATCTTCGGCAACGATTTTCCTTCTCGTCGCAAAGAACTTTCATATAAACCAGTGGAGCACGGGTATTATCCTTGACGAAAATGGGAGCAATTATTAGACGTATAATAAATTCGACAAGTTAATAACAGCTTGTCATTTTTTAACAATTTTCTTCAAGAGGAGTAAGGGACATGAAAAAAACTGTATTGGCTGTTGCTGCTCTAGCGATGCTAGCTGTACCGATGACCTCGTTTGCCGCTGATGACAGTGTGTACATCAAGGGTAATCTTGGTCTTGGCCTTGTCATGGATGCCGATATTGATAACATGCCCAACAATACCGGTAGTGCCAAGATGACCTTTGACGGTGGTTTTTTAGGTACCCTTGCAGTGGGGTATGACTTTGCAGGTCCTTTCCGTGCTGAGGGAGAATATGGTTGGGTGAAAAATGATCTGGATCAATTGACTTACAATAATTCGTACGGACATTTTAGGGAAGGCGATCTTAAAATCCAATCCCTTATGGTAAATGGCTATTATGATGTTGATACCGGTTCGAAGTGGGTCCCTTTTATTGGTGCAGGAATAGGATGGGCTAAAGTCGACCTCAACACCCCAGCACTGCCTTTAGGGGACAATGACAATGTCTTTGCCTACCAGTTCATGGCGGGTGTTACCTATGTTATTGATGACCGATGGGCTGTTGACGCGCAATATCGTTTTTTTGGTACTCAGGATGCTACAATTCAGGATGCTGATTTTAGCGTAAACAGCAACAATCTGATGGTTGGTGTGCGTTACTCCTTTTAACCCTGATTTCTCATGAACATTATGTCAATTTGTTCAATTACACACAATTCCTAAATGTTCACCAAAGGTCAGCCCAACCGGCGTCATTTTCTTCAGTATTTTGACTATGAATATAGGCAACTATCGGAGTCTGCGCTTACCTATTCATAGCCAAAAACTTTGAACCTGACGCCGCCTGAACTGATGGGAAATCAGGCCTAAAGGAGACCAGGAAAAAAAGTAGTCAAAAGCGCTGATTTTTTTCAGCGCTTTTTTTTCACACGCACAATGGCAGGGAGCTGCTCTCCTCTCTCCTCAACCAGATTATTGTCCTCCCTCTCCATCTTCCTCTTTCTTGCTGCTGTTTGCCAAAGGTTGCTCATCGCTCGGGTCCAAAACGATACCGACCTCAGGTAGATAGGCGTGGAAAACATTCCCGTAAATTTCCCACAAGGTAATGAACAAGGCCGCCACAATAGGGCCGATAATGATCCCCAGGATGCCGAACATGCTTAGACCACCCAATGTCCCGAACAGGACAAACAGGTCGTGCATTTTCGTATCCTTGCCAACAAGACGTGGCCGGACAACATTGTCCAGGTTTCCAGCTACCGCACCACAGAGAACCAACAAAACCACTACCCCAAAATAATCGCCGCCAAGGGCGAGAATAATTACAGCAGGCAGCCAGATAATGGCGGTCCCAAAGGCGGGAAAGATGGACATCACCGCCATCAGCGTTCCCCAGAAAACCGGCCCGTGTATACCGGCAACGGCAAAGGCGACCCCGCATATCGAGCCCTGCAGGAGGCCAATGATCAATGTCCCCTTTATGGTGGCACTGGCTACCGAGGTAAAACGCATGAGCAGCACCCGCTCATCACGGTCCTGCAAGGGAAGAAAATACAGTATCCGTTCCAGCAGGATTTCTCCTGAAGTGAAAAAATAAAACATGACATAGAGCATGATAACACTGCTGAACACAGCAGTGACAGTCAGCTTGGTCACCGAGGAAAGGCTGTCGATCAAAAAAGAAGAGATATTGCCCACAACCAGACCTGCTTTTTCTATAATAACATCCCGGTACAACACTATATGATCATAGTAGGGGATGTTTTCCAGATACCCGGCCAACTGACTAGGCTCATTAACAAAGCTCTGAATCCAAGGAGTTATCGACTGACTAACGCTGACAGCCTGGGCAACCACCACCCCGATAAGGAGACTAAGCGGCACCAGAACCAGGGTAATAATGCCGAAAATCATCAGTACAGAGGCCATATGCTGGCGGTTGTTCAGCTTACGGCTCAGCCACTTGTGCATAGGGCTAGCCATCGCGGAAAAAAGACCTGCCATAAAAAGGGGCATCAAAAACTGCTTGATCATGCTCAAAAAGAGAAGCGAGATCCCTGCCACCAGGACCAGCAAAACAATCTTGTTGATTCGTTCTTTCTTCATTGCAGTTGTGCTTTACGTAAACAGGAGGAACAGGATCGTCGGCTCCTAGCTGGCCGACCACTCCAAGTGAGTATCAACTCTCGTAGGTCAAGCGGCTGCGGTTTGTTCTGCAGCCGTTACCAGTGCATTGGTAAGCCTGGTCAGATCTTCTGCAGCTATTATATAGGGCGGCATAACGTAGAGTAGGCGACCAAAAGGTCGTATCCAGACCCCCTCTTCGACAAAAAACTGCTGTAGCCGAGCCATATCTGTTGGCTCTTTTGTTTCAACAACACCTATACCGCCCAGCACCCGGACATCTGCTACTGTATCCAGGTCTCTGGCTGGCTCAAGCTCTCTTTTCAACTGCTTTTCAATAGTCAAAACCTTTTCCTGCCAAGGGTTGTCCATTAGCAGGGAAAGGGAAGCACAGGCCACGTTGCATGCCAAGGGGTTACCCATAAAAGTCGGCCCATGCATGAACACGCCGGACGCTCCCTGGGAAACAGTTACCCCAATCTCTTCTGTGGCCAGGGTCGCAGCAAGCGTCATGTAGCCACCTGTTATTGCCTTCCCCACGCACATGATATCCGGGGAAACCTGGGCATGATCAGCTGCAAACATTTTACCTGTACGTCCAAATCCAGTCGCAATTTCATCAAAGATGAGCAACACATCATAGGTGTCGCAGAGGGTCCGCAATCCTTTGAGATATTCGGGATGGTAAAACCACATACCGCCAGCACCCTGGACAATCGGTTCTACGATAACAGCTGCCACTTCATGGTGATGCCCTTCAAGCATCTGTTCCATTTCAACCAGATCTCCTTGATTCCATGGCTCATCAAATCTACATGTTGGCTTTGGCGCAAAAAGCTGTTTCGGCAGTGACTTATCAAAAAGGGTGTGCATTCCTGTGACAGGGTCACAGACAGACATGGCATGGAAGGTGTCCCCATGGTACCCGCCGCGGACAGTTAATAAACGATGTTTACCCGCCTGCCCTTTGCTATGCCAATACTGAAGAGCCATCTTCAAAGCGACTTCCACACTAACCGATCCCGAATCACAGAGAAAAACCCGGTCCAGCTTTTCCGGCGTGATCTCCACCAACTTTCTGCCAAGTTCCACTGCCGGGGCATGGGTCAAGCCACCAAACATAACGTGAGACATCCTGTCCAACTGCTCCCGTGCAGCCTTATCAAGTGCAGGGTGACCATAACCATGGATCATCGACCACCAAGAAGACATACCGTCGATCAATGTCCGCCCATCTTCCAGGGTAATACGAACACCGTTGGCTGAGGCCACCGGAAAAACCGGCAGAGGGTCAATCATGGAAGTGTAAGGGTGCCAAAGATGCTGGCGATCAAAGGCGAGCATACTTTGTTCAGACATGAGCATCGCCCTTTTCAAAGGTATAGCCCAAGGCTGAGAGTTGCTCCAGGTCTCCTGTAATACCGGAGCCAGTGGTGGTCAGATAGTTGCCGACAATGGCACCGTTGGCACCGGCAGCAAAAGCGCGGTACTGATCCTGGCCCAGCTGCTGCCGGCCTCCGGCCATCCGGATAATGGCATCCGGATTGATAAGCCTGAAAAGGGCAACCACGGTCAGCACATCGTCTGTTGTCAGCGGCTCCAAATCACCAAGAGGTGTACCTGGGATCGGCGTAAGAATGTTGATGGGAATAGATTTTATCTCAAGCTCACGCAGTTCAAAAGCCAGGGCGATTCTATCGGCCATGGTTTCCCCCATGCCGATAATACCGCCTGAGCAAAGTGACATCCCAGCTTCGCGGGCAATATTAAGGGTTGCCACCTTTTCCTCCCAAGTGTGGCTTGTGCAGACGCTGGGGAAAAAGTCCTTATTTGCTTCAAGGTTGCAGTGGTAGCGGCTCACACCATTTTTTACCAAATCTGCTGCAATTTCTTCATCCAGCAACCCGGAAGAAGTACAAAACAGAAGCGAAGTGGCAGCTGCAATGTCCTGGTACAGGCTGGCAAGTTCTGCAGCTGTTTTTCTGTTCAAACTTCGCCCACTTGTTACCAGCGAGAGCCGGTGCACAGCATGGTCATCGTTATCCTTGGCAATGGTCAGCGCTTCTTCACGATCAATAAGGGTATAGGTATCGATACCGGTATGGTGACGTGCCGACTGGGCACAGAAACGGCAGTTTTCGGTGCAGTTTCCACTTTTGGCATTAATAATAGAACACAGATGAAAGTGGTTGCCCATCAACTGTTTGCGCACGGCATCTGCTGACTGGTAGAGGGCTTCCTTGTCAGCGGAAGAGGCCAATTCCATGGCTGTTGCCTTATCAATCCTGGCGCCGTTTAATATTTCATTTTTCAGTTGCTCAAGTGGTGTACTCATGGTTACTGCTTCTCCTGCTATTTCAGGCATGATTCGATATCCTGTGGAGGACCGTTAACGATCATTTCGGCAATGGTCAGTTTAATTTTGGGGTAGAGATGACGTACATTTCCCAGCAATTCAGACTCCAACTGTGCCATCTGCCTGTAGAGCGACGTTCGCTCCATAGCGGGAGCATCTGTGTCTTCCGTGTACTTTTCCTTCACTATTTCCTGGCACCTGTAACAGCCAGGAAAACGCATCTGCTGGCCATCAGGCCGAGTAAGAAGTGCAGGGACACCGTGGTTCCTGCAAATCATCAACCGATGCTGATACAGACCGCACAGTTTGTTTTCCAACAAAGGGCATTTCAATTGAGGACGTTCTCCACGGGCCAGCACTCGCTTGCTTTCCTCCACATACGCCTTGGCCCTGGTCAGAATTCGTTCCATGGTAGCTTGGTCAAGGGCTCGAAGCCCTTCCCACAGATATGCCCACTCTACATAGGTATAATGTTGAAAGTAAGAGTCACAGCAATTATCTGGGCATCCTTCGCAGGTAAGCGGGATCTGCTGTGCCACGATATCGTATTCCGCAGCCATAGTTTGGTAAATGTCCGCAATTCTGCGAGACAGTTCCGGTGACAGGGTTAGTTCACTCATTGAATTATCCGTTTAACGGGGCTCCTCAAAATATTGCACCTGATAGGTTTGTACTTCCAACCGATCCGTTTTCCAGGCTGTTGGTGCAAGGCCAGCCTTACTACAGAGATGGCTGAGAAAAGCATTCGGATCAGGTAGTTGTTTCCACACCTGTGGCAGGAAGGTGGCCCCGACTCCTCCAGACGCCCGGAGAATGAGGCCGTCAATTTCTGGTCTCAACTTTTCTGCCAAGTCATCGCCATCAACATACACTACGTCCTGCGGCTCACTCAGAACTGAAACCTCTATATGGAGATCTTTCTGTTCAGCAACGATCACTGGCTGAAACCGATGATCATGAAAGGCCGCATTCAGAGCGTGGCGCTTGATACCGGCAAGGATTGATTCCGCCCCTGCAAGGCTGCCAATGCACCCTCGCAGGGCTTGTCTTTTGTGAAGAGTGACAAACACGCCTCGGTGTTCCTGAAATGCGGGATCAACCAAATCTTCTTCGCTCACCGGATCACTCTGGGGGAGGTTCAGGCGCTCTTCAATCTGCTGCCTGACCAGCCGCACCAATACCTGGCCTTGCGTTTCAGTCAACATATACTCTCCTCACTGTTGTGGGACACAAATTTGCAAGCTCCGTACTCTATTGCACCCATTCTCCCTGTCAACCGAAATATACGGAGGGATACCACTGTCCTATAGCTCAGTCGATTCATCACAGGGAGGGGAAAGGTACCCTAGAGTTATTGAGCAGCATTTAACCCCTGCAGGGAAAGCTCACCTGTACTTTCAAATGGTATTTTCTGGGTAAACCCTCCCGTACCGAGACGGATGTTGCCTGCCAGCTTGTAACTCAATGGTTGCAAGGCAGCCGATGTATTATTAGCCTGAATAAGACCGACCACAGAAGAAATCATATTCATCATTGAGGCATAAACATTCACCGGCACCAGTGCGGTGCCATAGGCTGGTATTTTCTGAGGCGAACTGGCAATACCTTGGGCAAAGTGACGGCCATCAATCTCCAGATCACAATCCACCCCGCGGATATCAAGTGGCACCTCATTAGGATTCATTACCCGCAGTTGCACAAGAAAGGCAGCTTCCATACTCTTCATTTCCAGTACCTGGATATCGGCAATGGAAATTTTCGGCTTTTCCTGGAGTGGCCCCATCCCGGCACAGCCACCTGTCACCAGAAAAAAAAGCACAAACATCCACCAGGTGCGACGCTTAAAAAAGTTCAATGGCAGCATAGGCTTCCCCCCCTTGGTTATTGTGTGTTCATGGTGTTCTACCACGGTTGCATCAATTGTCAACAAGCTAAGAATAGTTGACCTTACCCTCTATAAACATTACTTATTCCAGGCATAAAATAGGTCTCCACGTTGTTATCCGTTTGCCTTGTCTAACAAGCTTTCCCTGTTCATGAATAGACAGGCTCATATCATCAACACATGAAAAAAATGACCATCACCTGACGTCCTTCACCAGAATAAAAGCATGGAGCAACGTATTCTAGGAACAAGGCAGTTTATCGTTCAATACTAATTGAGTTACACCCTCAATAAATTATAAAATATGGCACGAAAAATACAATTCCAGGAAAGCGTCTACACATACCAGATAGACTTCAACCGGCATGTGAGCAATATTGTCTATATTCAGTGGATGGAAATTGGTCGTTTAAAACTGCTTGAGGCTGTAGGCATGCCTGTGCATAAAATAGAAGAGAAGGGGTTTGCACCGATTCTCATAGAGACCCAGATCCGCTATAAACGGCCCCTCTTTCTTGGAGACACGGTTGATATCAGGGTGTGGTTATCTGAAATCAACCAACTGCATGCCTGGATGGAGTTCAGCTTTCATAACCCTGATGGCGAGTTGACAGCAAGGGGGCGACAAAGGGGACTCTTCATTGACCTGAAAAGCCAGCGGCCGATGCGTCTTAATGAAGAACAACTTTCCACCTTCCAGCCTTTTGTCAAACAAGAAAAATAAGCGTATTTTGTTTTCCTGTCCGCTCTTGCTATAGATGAGTCTGTTAATTTACTATGATTTTCGTTTAAGGTCGAGGCATGCTGAAAAAATAACCACAGGCATATAGTTGATATTCCGAGGATTATTTTTTCAGCATAACGAGGTAAGCGCTAGACTCCGAGAAATTGGGCGAAAAGACAGTAAATCAACAGGCTCATAGATGGAGGGATATTATAGAGAAAGTAAGGCCCTACCTGCAGGCAGGGCCTTACTTCCTGATTTTGTCACATTATATTTTACAGCTATTTAGCGGCAGGATAATAAACACTTAATGCCTGAATACTTTTCTTCAAGTCCTGAGCATATTGCACATCAGCATGCTGCTTTGCCTTCATCGCAGCAACAATGACCGCATGATGTTTTTTCAAGCGCTCAACATAGTCTTCCTGACTCATCTTAACCCGCTGGGTAAGAAAATAATCACTAATAGTGGTAATCACCTTTTGCGCATGCTGCTCCTTGTTCATGACCCAGCGAACAAGTTGCTGCTGTGACTGAGCATCGCTCTTTCCTGCCAACTCAGTGATCAAACTGGCCGCCTTAGTTACCGTTACAGTATCCTCAAGCATCATCTGCACCCGTGCGTGATCATCATAAATACCGCACGGCACCTGGCAGTGAGCAAATGCGTTCTGTGCCCAAAAACTCCCCAAGGCCAAAACAAAAAACAAGGCCATCGTAACGGTCGTTTTCCCCATAATCCCTTTCAT
>JAUVLX010000203.1 GCA_030600525.1 Desulfobulbus sp.
GGACGCCGGAGTACTTTACAAGGAACAGGCAGGCAAGGCAGGTATTAATATCAAGGTGGTCAGAGAACCCAATGACGGCTACTGGAGCAATGTATGGTTGAAAAAACCATTTTGCGCAGTGTATTGGGGAGGCCGCCCCACGGCGGATATGATGTTTTCCACAGCCTATGCCAAAGGGGTTCCATGGAATGATTCTCACTGGGACAACCAACGGTTCAATGACTTGCTGGTGATCGCCCGTGCTGAGATGGACGATAAAAAACGGGCCGCCATGTATGCAGAAATGCAGCAGATAGTCAGCGATGACGGTGGCGTCATCGTCCCTATGTTCAGCGCCGATCTGTCAGCAGCAACCGATAAAATCGGCCACAATGAGCTGGGAGCAACCTGGGAGCTTGATGGGAGCCAGGCTCCGGAACGCTGGTGGTTCAAAGGGTAGCTGCTGGTCTTGTTCCCGCTGACTCTCCCTGTGTTGGCGGGAACCCGTACCTTCTTTTTATTTGATAGGCTTATTCAGCCCTCAATTTTTATTAAAGGTGTTTTCAACATACCGTATGGATTTTCTGAAACAAAACTCAGTGGCAGGCCTGGTTGTCCAACGTCTTAGCTTTGGCCTGATAACACTCTTTATTATCTCTGTGCTCATTTTTATTGGTGTAGAGGCTCTGCCTGGTGATTTTGCAGAAGCTATTCTCGGTCAGAGCGCCACGCCGGAAACGGTGGCAGCTTTTCGCTTGGAACTGAATCTTGACCAGCCGCCTGTACAACGATATTTTTCGTGGCTGGGAGGTTTTGTTCAAGGAGATCTGGGCACCTCACTGGCCAATGGCCGTCCCATTGCCGATCTTCTGGGATGGCGTTTTAAAAATACCCTTTTTCTAGCCTCGATTGCCGCAATCATAGCAGTGCCGCTGGCGGTAATAATGGGTATTGCAGCTGCGCTTTACAGAAATACCTTTTTTGATAAAGCACTCTCCATGACGTCGCTGAGCATGATCAGTTTTCCCGAATTTTTCATGGCGTATATCCTTATTGCTCTTTTTTCCGTTAAGCTGGGCTGGTTTCCCAGTATTGCCAATATCAATGAACAGATGAGTTTGGGCGCAAAGCTCAATGCCATAGTTTTGCCGGCATTGACCCTTACCTTGGTTGTTGTTGCCCATATGATGCGTCAGACGCGTGCGGCGATCATCAATATCCTGTCCAGTCCCTTTATTGAGATGGCCAACCTCAAAGGCCTTAATCGGTTGCGGGTGGTGGTCCTCCATGCCTTTCCCAATGCACTGTCACCTGTCATAAATGTCATTGCCCTGAACCTGGCCTACCTGGTTGTCGGGGTTGTGATTGTTGAAGTGGTTTTCGTTTATCCTGGTCTTGGTCAATTATTAGTTGATTCGGTATCCAAACGCGATATTCCAGTGGTCCAGGCAAGCGGGCTGATTTTTGCCGCCACCTATATCATTCTCAACCTGCTCGCCGATATACTCTCCATTATCAGTAACCCAAGACTTCGTAACCCACGATAGGCAGGAGACCAGTATTCAAATGATAACCTTACTCTCTCACCTGCGAACCGCCCCTTGGAGTGCCAAAATTGGTATGGGCATGGTCTTGCTTACGCTCATCGCAGCAGTCTTTGCACCGTTGATTGCTCCTTTCGGGGAAACGGAAATTGCCGGTGATGTATGGCTTTTTAGCAGCTCCACCCATTTTCTTGGAACAGACAGCCTTGGTCGAGACATGTTTTCAAGGCTTCTCTACGGTGCCCGCAATACTATTGCCATTGCCTTTCTCATTACGTTTCTCTCCTTTGTGGTTGGGGTTACCTTGGGATTTGTTGCTGCAACCATCGGTGGCTGGGCTGACCAGCTGCTCAGCCGGATGATCGACATTTTGATGGCCTTCCCAACCCTTATTTTTGCCTTGATGGTGCTTTCTGTGGTGGGGACCTCCATCCCTGCGTTGATAATTGTCATCGCCTTACTTGACTCTACACGAGTGTTCAGGTTGTCCAGGGCTGTGGCTATGGATATCGAAGTGATGGAATATGTAGAAGCTGCCAGGTTGAGGGGAGAAAAATTGTGGTGGATCATGCGCCATGAAATTCTTCCCAATGCCATGCCGCCCCTTGTCGCTGAATTTGGGCTTCGTTTCTGCTTTGTCTTCCTGTTTATTGCAGCCTTGAGCTTTCTGGGCTTGGGAATTCAGCCACCTGCTGCTGACTGGGGAGGAATGGTACGCGAAAACGCTGGTGCAATTACCTTTGGCATCTTTACCCCACTGTGGCCAGCAGCAGCCATTGCCTTCTTAACCGTTGGTGTCAACTTGATAGTCGACTGGGCTCTTCATGTAGCCAGCGGGCTCAAAGATTAATGTTACTCTGGCATACAAGCCAGATTGAAAGGTTCATATGAAGAAATTGCTTGAAATTAAGAATATAGTTATCGAAGGGCATACTGGTGACCAGTGGGTTCCCATTGTGAAAGGCATTGACCTGACGTTAAAGCAGGGAGAAGTGCTTGGTCTCATTGGTGAATCCGGAGCAGGAAAATCCACGCTTTGATTAGCATCCATGGCCTACACTCGTCCAGGCTGCCGTATAGCGTCGGGCTCCATTCTTTTTGATGGTCAGGAGCTCTTTGATGGCTCGGCATCATTGCTACGCTCTATCCGCGGAGCCCGTATTGCCTATGTTGCGCAAAGTGCAGCCGCTTCTTTTAATCCTGCCCATAGGCTAATCAACCAGTTTGCCGAAGGGCCTGTGCAGCACAACCTGATGAATTTTTCCTCTGCAGAAGAAAAAGCAGTGACCATTTATGATCAACTGCTCCTGCCAGATCCGGAAAATATAGGCTATCGATTTCCCCATCAGGTTTCAGGTGGCCAGCTTCAGCGGGCTATGGTCGCAATGGCGATGAGTTGCCAACCAGATATTATTGTTTTTGACGAACCGACCACAGCTTTGGATGTAACCACGCAGATTGAAGTGCTTGCAGCAATCAAAGATATCACCCGCAAGTATAATACCGCCGCCATTTACATCACTCATGACCTGGCAGTAGTAGCCCAGTTGGCAGATCGGATCATGGTGCTCCGTGATGGTCTGTTGGTAGAGGAAAATGATGCTCGAGAGATATTGGCTGCTCCTCAAGAGGAATACACCAAAGAACTGCTGAGTGTCCGAACCTTCAGCACCAAGGGGAACAAGGACAAGAGCGGTAACAAAGTGGTCCTGGATATTAAAGATGTGAGCGCCAGCTATACGGGAACTGAAGACGTCTTGTCCGACATAAACCTGCAGATTCGTAAGGGACAGACCGTAGCCCTGGTTGGGGAATCAGGGAGCGGTAAATCAACCCTGGCAAGGGTGATCACCGGGTTGCTTCCTCAATCAAAAGGGTCGATCCTTTTCAAGGACAGGCCGTTGGCACCCAAGCTCAAACCTCGTAATCGTGAGGACCTGCAACGTCTGCAGATGATTTACCAGATGCCTGATACGGCCCTCAACCCCCGCCACACGATCCGTAAAATTATCGGCCGCCCGTTGCAATTTTATTTGAAAATGAATGGTCGACAGCGGGAAAAACGTATTCTTGAGCTGCTGGACCAGATTGAACTGCCTGCGGATTATATTGATCGTTACCCAGCGGAACTTTCCGGTGGAGAGAAACAACGTGTGTGTATCGCTCGCGCCTTAGCTGCAGAGCCAGATCTGATTATTTGCGATGAAGTCACATCAGCACTGGATCAGCTAGTGGCCGAAGGCATCCTCAAGCTGCTACTTAATCTGCAGCGGGAACTTCAGGTCTCCTATTTGTTTATCACCCATGATCTGACTACGGTTAAAGCCATCGCCGATGAAATTGTGGTGATGCTCAATGGTCGGATTATCGAACAAGGGCCGAAGAAAGAGATTCTAAAGCCGCCGCATCACGAGTACACCGATCTTCTTCTCTCATCTGTTCCTAAAATGGATCCTGACTGGCTGGATCGTTTGCTTGAGAAAAGAGTCTTGGCGGCAGCTGCATAGGCACCTGCATAAGTATTTTTAACGTTGTGTGTTGAGATGGAAATGAAGAGGAGTAGAGAGCTCTCTGTGGAAACAATAGAGGCAAACCTCATAGATATTCATACGTGTGAAACCTATGGTGCCTGCATAGTAATTGAAGGCCAAAGGATTACAAGCATCACTCGTAATGATACAATCTATGATCGATATATATGTCCTGGATTAATTGATGCCCATGTGCATATTGAAAGCTCTATGCTCATTCCGTCCGAGTTTGCTCGTCAAGCAGTAAAACATGGATGTGTCGCAACCGTATCTGACCCACATGAAATAGCTAATGTGCTGGGCATTGACGGTATCAATTTCATGATTGAAGATGGAAACCGTGTCCCTTTTAAATTTTATTGGACCGCTCCTTCCTGTGTACCCGCAACCCAGTTTGAAAGCAGTGGCGCAAATTTAAGCGCATCCGATTTAGAGCCTGTTATCGCCCATGAACAGGTTGTAGCTCTTGGCGAGATGATGAATTTTCCGGGAGTGATTTATGATGATCCTGAAGTTTTAGCAAAACTGGCAATCGCTAAAAAGTACGGTAAGCCAATTGATGGTCATATTCCTGGTATACAAGGTGATGATCTAGAGAAATATGTTACGAGCGGCATATCTACCGATCACGAATGCGTAAGTCTTGCCGAGGCAAAAGAAAAAATTCGTCTGGGAATGAAGATCCTCATTCGTGAAGGATCAGCCGCCAGAAATTTTAATTCCTTGCACTCACTCATTACCACTGATAACACGGAGATCATGCTGTGCACCGATGACTCACATCCTGACGAGTTGTTGGAACGTGGCAATATCAATAAAATTATAAAAATGGGGTTGGCGAAAGGGCACAGTATATACAACCTGCTGCGCTGCTGTACTCTACATCCTGTTGAGCATTACAAGTTGAATGTCGGGTTGCTCCGAGTTGGAGATCAGGCAGATTTTATAGTGCTTGATAATCCTGAAAATTTTTCGATTTTGGCAACATATATTGATGGTGAGGTTGTTTTTGAAAATGGGAAAACAACCTTTTCCCAACAAAGTAACAAGCCTGTTAATATATTTCGCAAAGCAAAAATCACGCAGCCGTCAGTTCAGTTGGCAAAGCAAGGCAGCAAGGTGAAAGTAATCGAGGCGGTTGATGGCGAGTTACTCACTAATTCCTTTACAGCCGAACTGCCTGTAGAAGATAACTGGATCGTGGCTGATGCTGGTCGTGATATTTTAAAAATTGTGGTTTTAAATCGCTATGCTGAAAAAGCTCAACCCGTTGTCGGTTTTATCAAAGGGTTTAATCTGAAAAAAGGAGCTATTGCCGCATCCATTGCCCATGACTCTCATAATATTATTGCGGTTGGTGTTCATGACCAAGATATTGTGTCTGCAGTCAATGAAATAATAGATACCAGAGGTGGCATGACCGTTGTGGTCGAAGGAATGTGCAAGACGCTTCCTTTAGATTACGCTGGGTTGATGACTGCCAGGAAGGGCGAAGAAGTTGCGAAGCTGTACAACTCTATTAACCAAAAAACAAAATCCTTGGGCTGTACATTGTCAGCCCCTTTTATGACCTTATCATTTATGGCCTTATTGGTTATTCCAAGCCTTAAAATTGGCGATCAGGGCTTGTTTGATGGTGATCAGTTTCAATTGACGAGCGTCTTTGCCGGGTAATCTTCATTTTACCATTCGTTATGATATGCAATATCGTACGGTATCCTTTTTTCAACAGGATACTTTTGTAGACTCTATTCTAAAAATTTACTTGTTGGGAAGACCTCCAAGTTTCCTTCCGTTTTTCTGTTTTATTCCAGGACCTGCTAGTAGTAGTTTTCAATTTTTTTTTTGACAGAGATTATGAATATTCTTCGCATCACAAGTGGTGATAGCGCTGGAGAAATTCTGGCAAAATCGGGACTTCCAGAGGAGGTGTTTGTATGGCACGATATCCTCTACGACGGCCTCCGAATTCCAGGGTGGCCAGATGATGATACGCTCATTGGCCGCGCATTATTTTTGGAAAAAGTCACCGACGGCGGGTTGGATCGTCACCACATTCTGGAAATATTGCGGCATCAATATGTCAAACTGGCGGAAGCTGGCACGTATGATCATGTTGTCCTTTGGTTTGATGCATGCCTGTTTGATTAGTCGTTGCTCGCCCATATACTGACGTGCCTTCTTGCCAGGAATCTCCAGCAGGTGGAACTTCTCGGTGTAGATTCGTTTCCCGGAATTGTACCGTTTCATGGGCTGGGGCAATTACAACTTGATCAGTTGGCTTCTCTGTATGGTGATCGTCGTAAAGTCATAGATCTGCAGTTTCAGTGTGGTGTTACTGCGGATAAAGCTTTCGCAACCCAGGATGGCACTGGGCTCATACCATTCAATTTTGTGTTTACGATCCCAACTCTCCCCAGCGTTGATGTTTCAAGCGGCCTTTTGTGTGGTTAAAATTTCTTCGAGAGACATGGGGTGCGTCATAATT
>JAUVLX010000292.1 GCA_030600525.1 Desulfobulbus sp.
AGGGGATGCTCAACCACTAACACGGAATGCTTAGGGAAACGCAAGACATCGAAATTTGAGCGGACAACAAAGACCGGCCCACTGGCAGTTCCAGCACAACCTGTCACCTCACCCTGCAGCATGCAATGCTCGTTCACTGCAAGTTTACTCACATCACGAACATCTTTATTACCTACCACCGAAATAGGACGGCTTTGCAGAATATAGAGCAAACCCTCTTTATTGATCGACCATTCAATATCCTGAGGAGTGCCAAAATGGCTTTCCAATATCATGGCTGCTCTAGCAATATCTTTTGCACTTGCATCCATCAGATGAGCATCCGCAGAGGTAACTTCGGCTGTTTGACGGATGGTGGCATACGGTGCACTCCGCTCTACAAGAAAATGCCGAGTGTCTTTGGTACCGTCAACTATGCCTTTAGCACTGCCTGCGGAAAAGAAAATATCCATTGCTCCCGGTCTTCCGCTTATGGATTGCGAATAACACACGCCACTCATAACGGCGTCGATCATCGCCAGGCAGCCCACGCACATAATTGTTTCTTCATGCAGGAACCCTTTGGTCAGGCGATAAATCATAGCCCTGGAAGAGTAGGTTGAGGCAATGACTGATTTGTACGAATAGATCAAATCATCCCGATCAACATACAATTCAGTGTGATAGAGCCCTGCAAAAGAAGCCTGACGGGTATCTTCCCCCAGAGCACTTGAACGTACTGCCAATTTTACAGGGGGCTTATTTTCCTGTACTAGCTGATCAAACTGGCTGTAGAGCTGTTGTTCAAGGTCTGCAGGTAAAGGAGCTCTTTTGATGAGTGATTGCACCTCATTGCTGCGTTCATGCAGATCTTCCATGTTGCTGGGATCTGTTTGCTGAAAAATTCTATTGATTGCCGGGTAGAGATTATTTTGCTGAAAAAAATACCTGGTTGCAGAGCCTGTGACAACAAACCCAGAAGGAATTCGGATTCCGGGAAGCGAACCTGCTTCGCCAAGATTTGCCATTTTCTCACCGGCTAAGTCCACTCGCTCTCTTGTTGCTTTATGGATAGGAAAAAACCATCGACCTTCTATCTTGATGACGTCATGATTGATGATGCTATCGAGTTGCTGCTGGATGTCTGCAAACCTCTCTTGCAGCATACCATAACGACCGTCTGCCATACTCACCAGGCATTGAATCATTTTGTAGATATTCACCGAGATAACAGTGGCATTTGACCTGACAAAAGCCATGGAAAATGCCCGGCCATCATGCAAGGCATTTTCCATTTGCGCCATGGCTTCAAGAGCATTGTTATTGGCAGTGAGCAATTCACGAAATTTGCTGTATTTTTCGGTAAAATTTTGTTGCAGTTCCTCAAGCGACAACCTAGGAACCGTTGAAAAACCAAGCAGGCTTTTGATGCGGCAGAGAAGAGAGTTTATCATCAGTCAGGTCACCTCGTTAATGCCTACTGCGGAATTTTTCCGCAGTAGGTACTTGGATACATCTCAATTATCAATGCTCCAGTTTGATCCCCATCCCTTCAAAGATATACAACAGGCCAAATCCATACCATACGGTATAGGCGACATAAAAAATAAGTGCAAAGGCCAGGAGCACCATTCCTTCTTTGACAGGTTTTACCTCTACCTTATAGAAATTATACGCCGGCTCCACGGCTTTGCTCATGGATTTTTTCAGAAACTTTGCCTGGCTAAATTGTTTTGCCTGGTTCAGATCTTTTTCCATGGCCTGGAGCACCAGATACCAACCATGCAGCACAGCCAATTCGTTCATGTTGTATTTGGCAGCAATGACCTCGCCAGCATTATCATACATCAGGTCAGCATCCTTAAGAATGATGGTGGCAATATCTGCAAAATCACCACTAAGATCAAGGTCCACCCCCACAGCATTGGCAGAGATGTTGTTGGCTGCAAACAGGCTGGCTACTCTCTCAGCCTGCTGGGGAGAACGCATAACCAAGCTTGCTGAATATTTGGTTCCGGCATACGAGTGAGCCTCCTCAATCTGCTTATCAATGTAATACGCAGAGCCCTTGGCCAATTGATTAAAGAAATTATCCAAATAGTCCAATCCATTAACCTTTTGTCCATTTGGTCCTGGAAAAAGTGGCGTAAAAACTATCGCAAGTACTGCGAAAAAACAGGCAACCATAATTATGCCACGTCGTTTGAGATGTGCATTATCTTTCATGATACGTAGACCTCCTTCTCAGATTTCAACACGCTGAGATTTGTGAAAAAACTCCAGAAAACCCAGACAGCAAATGCGCTAATAATGACAAAGAAACCGATAGTACCAACAAGATATAAAATTTTGAGCACTTGCGGAGAAACATCCACATACCCCATCTTGACCAATTTTGCGGGCAAAGCGCAGGCACGGTTAAAAAATCCAGCACTTACAGTAATCGCATAAAAAGCACAGATAGTGGTACCTGATACCACTTTGGTAACAATAGAACCGACCTGGATACCAATCAAAGAGCCAAGCAACATGCCCATAGCCAGTGTGTAAAAAATGAATCCATAAATAGCATATTGAGTGATTGAGCCATACCCTGCGGTAAAGACTATCTGAAAGATATCGGTCCCAACAGTAGTCATGGAAGAAACTCCCAGCCCGTAAACAAAGATTGGGAAGGTAAGAAAACCACCGCCAACGCCCATGATAGCGGCAGCCAGGCCGACAATAAAACCGGCGGCAATCAAAAAAATAGCAGAGATCTTACGCCCACCTGGAGTCACGCCTTTATCAAAAGTCAGCATCGGAGGTATATTTACAGATTGTATTTTTTTACCAAGAGGAGGAACCTCCTCAACCTCGCTTGATTGGACAAGGTCGGCATCCATGGGGACGTTTTTCCTGCGTACGGTTTTATACCAGTCTGCCATGGCATAAAATGCGAGGAAACCTAGCATAAAAACATAGATCAAGGTGATAAACATATCACTGAGTACGGGGTTTAAATCGTAAAGGGTACGGTTTATATAACCGCCCACAGTGGTGCCACTGATTGCTCCAATTAAAAAGGTGACTGCCAGGGAAACAGAAATATTCCCCATTTTACGGTGCAGCACAGAACCCATAATCGCCTTGGCAAAGATGTGAAAAAGATCTGTACCAACGGCAAGTATACCCTTCACGCCCACACTCATAAGTGCCGGAGCAATAATAAAACCACCGCCAGCCCCTATACATCCTGTTATTAAACCGGCGCAGAGCCCCACCAGAATGGATGCTCCGAAAATAAGATTTGTATAATGCGATGGGCCATAGGCTGATTTGCCACCTAAAAACGACGGCAGAGCACCGCTCACACTGTCAGCAAAGGCGATCCCACCTAAAATGATGGGGATCAACAGTAGACCGAGAATGAACAGCCGCTTTCGACTGTGCAAAATGGTATTTGATACTTCCAACTCCCAATTAGCCTGTGCCCTGGCCCCTACCATCATGAATTGGTACAAGTTACGAAAAAAAGACATACTTCCCTCCCAATTGTTGTTTGTATACACATCAAATTTTGTAACTACTCAGCGAATAACCAATAACCTCGCCTTATACCCTCGATCTGTAACTGTTCAGCAGTGCTCTAGATGCGTACAAGCAGGCAGGATAACTATAGTAAGGCTATGTTTTTCTGCCTGATCGTGCGCAGGTGGGTGCTGCTGAATAGTTACCTAAATTTTAGCTTGGCATAACCATATGCTTTTTTACTTGCGCCAATTCTATCTTCTCCATCTGGATTCTTTTTCGTTCATATGCAGCATCCAGGACCTCGATTAGGCGCTCAACATCCATGGGTTTCATCAGGTAATCAAAAGCACCATGCTTGATGCCATCGATGCCAGATTCTACCGAAGCGTGCCCGGTGAGCATGACAACCTCGGTCATGGGTGCTATTTGTTTGGCCTCTTTAAGGGTCTGGATGCCGTCCTTGCCCGGCATTTTGACATCAAGTAAAACAACATCATGCTTGCTTGGGTTCAACATATCCAAGGCAGTATCACCATCTCCTGCCCCCTCGCACTCCAACCCTCGTTTGTGTAATTTTTTGATCATAATTTCGCGAAAATCAGCTTCATCATCAACTACCAACACGCTGTATCCTGTCATTTTTTTCTCCTTTTAGTCGTGATGGGTTAATTGCCGTAAAGGGATAGTAATGGTAAATGCACTCCCCCCTTCTGTTCTGTTTGCTGCTTCAATGTTTCCTCCCAGTGATTGAATAATATTTTGACTAATGGACAATCCGAGCCCAGTCCCTTTGCCCTGCTCCTTGGTGGTAAAAAAGGGATTCCAAATCTGTTTCATCACCTCTGAACTGATTCCAGGACCGTTATCGACGATTTGAATATTGATGCTCTGTTTTGTGCTTGAGGTGGTAATGTCCACCTGACCGTCATGCCCCACAGCATCAAGGGCATTGTCAATAAGATTAAGCAGCACCTGTTGCAGCCGGTGCCCTTCGGTAATGGTCGGCGGAAGATTCGGTTCGAGGTGGAGGTTGACGTTGATATTGTTGTGTTCAGCCTCTTTCTGAAGAAAAGAAAGGGTTTCTTCAACCAGTGCATTGGTCTCTACCGGTTCCTGCTCGGCACGTATTTTTCGAGAAAATCCCAAAAGTCGAT
>JAUVLX010000072.1 GCA_030600525.1 Desulfobulbus sp.
ACTGGTATTTATCAAGATCAATTTTTCCGGTTTCGTCAAATGTAATCCCTTCGTCTTCAAGTAGCACCTTCTGCTCTTCATATCCTTGAAAAGGCTTCAGTGAGATCCTACCTTCCCGGTTAACGACGCGGTGCCAGGGGAGCTGTTCGGTCTTTGAGCATGTGTGCAGTATACGGGCGACCTGGCGTGCTGCCTGTGGGCTGCCAGCCATTCGAGCAATATCACCGTAGGTTGAAACGCATCCACTGGGGATGGAGCGTATACGTTCTATTACTTGCGTTGTAAATTGCTGCCTGACCATTTTGCTATATCAACAATTTTTTAATGGGCTTGACCAATGGGCTAGTGTCTCGTCAACGCTGCTCTGACGTATCTTGCTTGTCTTTTCTTGCACCTGGACCCCTTTAACTGGTGGTACATAGCACACTATGAACAACCAGTTAAAGAAATCCAGGACCAAAAAAATCCAGCGCAATATTTCGACATTTCATCGTTGACGCGACACTGGGCCTTTCCGCATAGAATGATTTTTCTCTTCACTTTCATCGATGTTGTTCCTCGAACTCCAATAGTTTGCGTTTTATGGAAAGTCCGTGGGCAAAACCTGTGAGCGAGCCATTCGCTCCAATAACCCGGTGACAGGGGATAATCAGGGGGATCGGATTTTTGCTGTTCGCCATACCCACCGCCCGACTCGCTTTTTTATTGCCTACGGCTTCTGCAATTTCTCCATAGGTTCGTACCTCGCCGAAAGGAATATCTAGAAGAGCAGTCCATACTTTTTTTTGAAAATCGGTTCCATGCAACTGGAGGGGGATGGAAAATCGTTGCCGGCTACCTGTGCAGTAGGCCACAATATTTTCCTTTGCATCGGCAAAGATGGCTTCATTGCGTATCCAATCATCACCAATCGAAAAATCTCTTTTCCCTTCTCCTGTATCCAAGTGTAATCTGGATATACCGTCTTTTGTTCCCACAAGTATAATTTTGCAAAAAGGGGTGTCGAATGTGGTGTAAAACGTCATCGTTTTATTTCTCCTGCCCCTGGTTGCCAGAGGCAAAGGGTGGCATAGGTTCTGTAGGGTCTCCACTGCTCGGCAATGGAGAGGATTTCCTTTTTGGTGGGGGCCTTGTCGCTGTTCGTCAACGCCTTGATTACGCCCAGGTCACTGTAAGGAAAACTGTCGATCATTCCAAGCCCCCTCATGGCTACATAGCTCACCGTCCAATCTCCGATCCCTTTTAAGGCGGAAAAGTCGTGGTGGAAATCTTCAGGTGACTGATTTTTCGTTAACCGAACAGAACCATCTAATATTGCCTGGTTTACTATTTTGAGTGTTTCCTGCCTGGTTTGTGTAACCCCAATGGAGCCGAGGTCAATGGCTAACAACTCCTCCGGATTTGGGAAAAAATAGTCCAGGCCCTCAGGAAATTCTGCGGGTGTTTCTTTTTTTGCATTCTGCGCAATTCTTCCTGCAAGGGTTGTTGCCGCCTTTACGGAAATTTGCTGACCCAATATGGCACGGAAAACGAATTCAAAAGGATCAAAAGCAATCGGTAGGCGGGGAACATGCCCCTTCACCATGCCTCTACAGAGTAACTGGTCAGAGCCGAAGAGAGTATTAATGGCTGAAAAGTCGGTATCAAGGTCAAACATCCTGCGTACCCTGTTGTATATGGCCATATAGCATCTGGGGTCGTTGCAGTCGATACTCAACTCAAGGCATGACTTTTTAGGGTTATCGGTAACTGTAAAAAAGCCTTCTGCGTGCTCTGTGCGAAATGTTCTGCTGTAACTTTCTTCTGTTATAACTTCTACGCCCCGGATGGACCTGGGGCCGAGAAAAGTGAGAAGGCGGTGAAAGTCAAACGGCTTTTGGTAGTTGAGGTGCAAAAGCGTAGTTCCGTGATCTTGTTTTTCTGTTGGGGTATCCCTTCGAATGGCTGTGGGAGTCGTGCCGAACGTTTTTCTGAAAACTTCGTTAAATTGCCTCACTGAACTAAAACCTGAGGCAAAGGCAACATCGGTTATGGGGTGGTTTGAGTAGAGGAGTAATTTTTTGGCAAAAAGAGCCTTGTTATACCTGGCAATTTTTGTCGGTGTTGATCCAAGGTTATCGACAAAGAGTTTGCGTAAATGTCTTTCCGAAATGGAGAGAAAAAGTGCTAACTCTGCAATGGAATGGTGATTCAGGTAGCCTTCATACATCAGGTGAAGTGCGGATTGTACAAGGTTGCTCCCTGATGGATTGCTGTTGTAATACTCTGTGGTAATATCTGGCCTACACCTAAGGCAGGGCCTGAATCCCTGCTCAAGGGCTGCAAAGAGAGTGTTGAAGTAGCATACGTTCTCTTCTTTGGCTATCGGTGATGGGCAGGATGGGCGACAGAAGATTCCCGTAGTCTTGACTGCAAAAAAGAACTTGCCATCAAAGTTTTTATCTTTATTTATCCTGGCCTTGCTCAACAGCTTGTTCATCAAGCTTCCATCTGTGGTGATCGATAAGAAGAAGTGTTTTTTTGACTCTGCGCATACAATGATATTGTATCGGTATAACTCTGCAAGCGGATTTCGGAGACGGCATTCAAAATAAGGGGATGTGTCCGGAAAAAGATTGTGAAAAGAATTTTGATGGCATCGTAAACAAACGGATCTCTGGTGTCTTGACATTTCTTATACCAGTCGACATACTTTATGTATGGCCTCGTTTTATAACCATCATCATTCGTGCTATGCCTATGTTTTATCGAGTCCTCATTGAGAGTGTGGTGGACTTGTTGCCGGTCCAGCAATGTAGAGTGATGAAAACGTTCAGCAAGGGACTTCTTCGGTGCAAAATTCATGAAAAAACCTTCACTGATTACAACCATTCGCACCACCACTATTCTTACCTTTATTGCTTTGGCCGTTCTTCTGGTCACGATTCACGCCGTGAAAGCTATCAGGGAGAGTGATGCGAGAGAAGATGAAATGCGGCAGGATTTCATCGACTATCAGCGACGCATGATCAAGGACCAGGTTGATCGTGTTGTCAATGTTATTGATGATTCTGTCAGCGGCAACCTTTCCCAAGCCAAGGACAATGCCAGGTACAGGGTCAACGAGGCCTACATGGTTGCCCACTCAATATACAATCAGCTCAAGGGTAAAGTAGAGGAGAAGGAAATACAAAGTATTATCATAGAGGCTTTACGGCCAGTTCGGTTCGATAACGAGTTGGGATACTATTTCATCTGTGATTTTAATGGGATTGCTCGATTGATTGCCGATACCCCTGAGCGTGAGGGAACAAGTCTTCTCGATTTCCGGGACGCGCGTGGAAGATACGTCGTCAGGGATATGATCGATATAGCCAAAACTCAAGGTGAAGGGTACTACACATACAATTGGACAAAGCCAAAAGAAACTGGTGGTGGGTATAAAAAAATATCCTTTGTCAAATATTTCGAACCGTTCGGATGGTATATTGGGGCAGGGGTTTACCTTGATAAGATTGAAACGTCCCTTCAGCAAATTATTGCTGATTACGTTACCAAAAACCGATTTGGCCCTAACAATCAGGGATATGTTTTTATCAACGAAATCCTTGATATCAATGGTGGCAATGCTTTTGCCAGAATTTACGCCAACCCCAACCGTCCTCACGATACCGGCAAACTTATCTCAGACGATTACCGGGATGCGAAAGGGAAGATGTTTCGTCGAGAATTCCTGAAAGGCCTGCGTGATCACGGCGAATGTTATGTGGATTATTGGTATCACAAACTCAATATAAATGAACCGAGACCGAAAACCAGTTATTTCAAGCTTGCTGCGGATGGCAGATTTATGGTTGCTGCGGGCGTTTATCTCGACGATGTAGATGAAGAAATTGAAAAAATGCACACAGTGCTGCGGAGCCAGCTGAAAAAAAGTTCTATCATTATTAGTGCGGTTTTTCTGGTCGCGATCGTGCTGATTATTTTGCTCTTCAATAAACTGAGCAAAAAGGTCGAAAACGATTTTCTTGTCTTTTCCGATTTTTTTAAAAGAGCTGCCGCATCATCCGAATATATTGTGCAGGAAAATATTATTTTTGGGGAATTGGACATGCTTGCCGATTCTGCAAACCGGATGCTGGATGATAAAATGGAGGTTGAAGAACAGTTGAGAAACGAACGGGAACGACTGCTTGTTACCCTTCACTCAATCGGCGACGGCGTAATCGCAACGGATACGGAGGGAACTATCCTGCTCATGAACGGAGTCGCGGAGCAGCTGACTGGTTGGGCTGTTTTGGAGGCCGTTGGGCGTCACGTCAACGATATTATGCAGACAAAGGAGCCTGGCATATCAGGAGATCAACCAACAGAAAAGCTTGATGATGGTGAAACCCGTCGGGAACGGGCACGTACCCTTATATCGCGCTCAGGGAGTGAATACCAAATTGCTGCCAACAGTTCCCCCATATCAGGGGATAATGGTGAAATCCTAGGTGAGGTCATAGTGTTCAGGGATGAAACCGAGAATCTTCGTATTGAGGAAGAACTGTTCAAAGCCCAAAAACTTGAGTCGGTTGGTTTTCTAGCAGGCGGAATAGCACACGATTTTAACAACATCCTAGCTGGGATATTTGGCAATATTGAACTTGCTAAAAAGGAAATCAGGCAGAGTGATAAAGCCTTCCCCTATATTCAGCTGGCCCATGAATCCCTGCAACGTGCCAAGAGCCTGACCACGCAGTTGCTCACTTTTGCCAAAGGTGGAGACCCGGTTATCGAAACGGTTGATCTCAAACAGCTGATCAGCGAGGTGATTTCCTTTAATTTGAGCGGTAGCCCTGTAAAAGCAGAGTACGATATTCCTGAAAATATCTGGCCGGTTCATGCTGATGATGGTCAGATCTCCCAGGTCATCACCAACCTGGTTATCAATGCCAAGCAGGCCATGGAGAATGGTGGCGTTTTGACAATTCGCACTGCCAATATAGATGCAGCTGATTCCATACTCAATACAGAAAGTGTACGCCTGGAAATAGAGGATAACGGTACCGGAATGGCTGAGGAAGTAGTTGCACGTATCTTTGACCCTTATTTTAGTACGAAACCGGCAGGGCGCGGGCTTGGGCTCTCCATGGTTCATTCCATAGTGGAAAAACACCGGGGCAGGATACTTGTTGACTCGACATTGGGCAAGGGCACCACCTTTATCATTTACCTCCCTGCTGAGAAAACAATAGATACTCTCCTAATAGGAAAAGGTCAGGAAATTGAACAAGTAGTCTCTCTTCCCCAACTCAAAATATTGATAGTAGATGACGATGAGATTATTCAGATGGTGCTGTCTGAGATGTTGCAACTTATTGGTCAAAAGGTCGACCTGGCAAGTGATGGTGAGACGGGTATACAAAAATACATCCAGGAATCAAGGCAGGGTGCCCCTTATGATATCATCTTGCAGGATCTCACTCTTCCAGGCGGTAAAGGTGGCAAGGAGACAGCTCGGGAAATACTAGCCTTCGATTCTAAGGCAAGAATTATAGCTATAAGTGGTTACGCAAACGACCCGATCATGGCACAGTACAGACAATATGGTTTCAGTGGACGGCTTGCTAAGCCATTCAAGCTAAAGGAAGTTGAAAAAGAAATTCTGAGGGTGTCAACCTGTAAAAATACAGGACGGTAGAGGCAGGAGCTGCCTCGCAGGTTGAAGCTACAGTGCAGGTGGGTTATATCCAGGTTGGTAACAGTACGGTGTCGCAAATTTTACTAAATTTTCTGCTTCATCACCACTTCTGTAATCGTTCACCGGGAAACACAAAATGTTGTCAATACCATGACTGTAAGCGTTTAGCAGTGCTCCATATGTGCGCAAGTAGGCTGATGGGTTATAGCCTATCTCTATGCACGGCAGACTGATCGTGCGCAGATGGGATGCTGGTGAACGCTTACGAAAACATGACACAAATTGTTACCATTATTTTGCTCACCCGGAGGATAGGGCAACGCTGAGGAGCGACCCGAGCGCCGAGGTGAGTGACTTGTGAATGAAGGGCCGGGCAATAGCTCGGCCTTTCTTCCTGCCCCCTCCATATCCTTTGGCGTAACGTCTTATCTGACAAGTATTGTAGGATATGTTCAGTCTTGAAAAATCGTCCGAGTTTTCGATTGCTACAGTAAAAATTATTTTTCCCGGTGTAACCGTTCAACCGTTTCATCGCTGTTGATGCCGTTACATGACCGGATCCAAGGTAGGCATAGAAATGTCCTAATCGGTCCCATTGTTCCACTATCCAATTCAGATTAAGGATTCTATCTTTACGGTCGAGGAGTATAGACAAGAATTTGTAATCTTTCCTTTTATCAATCAGATAAATACGCTATTTGTGGAGTTTTCGTATTCGTGGGGAGAATTTCCTGCCGAGCATGGCAAAAGCTGCAAAATTGTTCTCCGTGTATCCGTGAGTATCAGTGTAATGCTCTTCTAAAGGGAGATCGCTCTCGTTGTATCGTAGGCCATCAAGGACATAAGGGGCATCGCGGTCTGTACATTCGATAGGCAGACTATAAAATGGAGCATAGTTATCAGCTACAAAAGAATAAAATTCCAAGGCAAAGTCATTAAACTTTGGGCTATAGGTTTGCTGTAACACCTTTCGATTCATAGCAAAACGTTGCCCATCACTATTGGATGACTTTCCTTCACCCCAAGCTTGGGTAATGTCAAGTTGACTAATTGCATTCACCACTTGAGCTAATGCCACGGTTACCCGATTAGATGTCACCTCTACGGAGTGTCAGCCTCAGTCTGTCGGACCTGAACCGCATGGATAACATTCTCTACACCACCCTGGTTCGGGTTTGTAGCACACCCAATAACAAACGCAGAATCTACCCTCCGAACCGTAACAACCATCACATTGCAGACATTGTAAGCATTCTTCAGGCGGCGTGAACCAGAATCCACCAATCCCAAACTCAGGATCGAATATTGGTAAATATATTCCACCATTCTGATATAATCTACTTACGGTTTTTTGGGTCTTTATAGGTGTAAATTTAGGAACTAGGAGTGCTAATACTGATTCGTCATTTATTGCTTTCTGTACTTTATTGGGGAATTTCTTAATATCAATCTTGTTTCCACTAATCCAGCTATGTATTTGTTTTGCAGTGACTAGTTTGCTTTCACCAGGGTCATACTTCGCACCTAATAGCCTGAGAGCCGTTCTTTGAGCTTCCCTATCCATCAACTTTTTTGCCACATCTTGTGTAAACTGCGTATTACTATTGTGCAATATGCATGTGCACCCTTGTATAGAAACGAATAATGCAACGACGATCAAATAAGATAATTGCCAGTACCTCTTTTCCATCTCAGGCTCCTTATAGAAATTTTTACGAAATCTAACGCTCAGGATCAGTTGCACAAAAAGCCGTTAAAGGCATTTCACAATCTGCTACAAAATTGCGCTGGGTTTATGTGCCAGCCTGCATCCAGCTGTTAGTTCAACCGTCGTATCATAACCGAATCTATGCCTTTAAAATACCGGACTGCGTGGTCGACTACATTACTGAAACTGTTCACAGATCTTGAATCCACCTACCCATGGGCCATGGTCTGTTTTGGTACGTGTTACCCTAATTTCCACGTAGTAATATCGGGCAATAAAATTGAAATCATGAGTGAAAGGGGTCGACATCGTACTGATTCCCGTACTCGAATGCATGTTAGAATCTAGCTCTGCAACAATTGGTGTGCTTCCAGACTCATCCAGGTATTGTAATGTAGCCGTAATTCGATAAGCTTTTCCAGTATCATCTGGATCCATGTACAACACTGAGAATCTGTCCCAGTTGACATTGTCAGTTAATTTACCAGTGGTGTTAAAAACTGGCATAAATATCCGAATTTGACCAATGGACGAGCCTTTGTGCCTGATTCTTCCAGCAGCGTCTTCGTACGAGTCGGTCTGAAGCGCTTCGTGCGAGGGTATGCCCGCTACCGCATTAAAACCGAAGCACGGATCAAGAGGGGGCTGTCCCTGACAACCACTTATAATCATAAAAACAACAGACAGAACCAGTGAAAGAAAAAGCACTTTAGGTTGGTAGTTGCTGACAATCTTGTTGTGTTGGATATCTAAGAGCCCCGTTTCTCCACCGTTTTCAACGGAAAATATCTTATTACCCACCAAAAAGTGACACAGCTTTTTTCCATTCCAACTAATCTCCATTGCTGGCCGCTTTTTTTCTTCGATCGTTATTTTGTTGGTCATTGGTCCATCTTGATATTTACTTTTGTTGCTCATGTTTATACGGATATGTTTCGGCAGCTTAGACATCAAGGTAGCTCCTCGTCACTTTTGGCATAATCGCCTGCCCTAACAAATTATTATCCAGAAATTGGACATCTCCTACATGATCCAAAATCCTCCATGCTGAGAATCCTGGGAAATCCATATATGCCCCATGGTGGCCGATATTATCGGCCATACATAACATGCTGTGATGTCAAAGTTTTTTTTAAGATCTGAACGTACGCTTTAATGTGACTAATTATCAACACTCCATTTTTTGCATATTTAATGCCACAATCATAAAATATCTACAACTAACTATTATCACGTTACAATTCCAATTTTCGATTTTAATTCAATAAAATTTTAAGAGGAGAATTGGTGCATTTGGAGCACGTATGGTGGTTCATTTCAACCAAGGACTAACGCAGCCAGCCCCTACTACAGTCTTACAAATCGGTTCTGTGCCGATGCTTGAGGTAAGTTGGGAAAAAGTTGACACCAAAACAATGTGCAGTAACTGTATTTAATTGTGACTAGTTTCGAAGGGCGCTGGTCAAACAAAACAGCATTACAACTCAAGCCTTTAAGGAAAGTAGGTAACTAATATCGAGAGGTATCCCTTGGCAAGTCTCTGACGGGAAAAGTTGATCGAGATTGAGAATTTTACTGATGTTCCAAACCAAGGCCTTGCGTCAGCATTTCCGAAATTTATCAATTTTGGTAGCCAGGGCTAGGTTGATCTTCTCTGTACATCTCTTAACCAACGAAGCGCCTGTTTCGACTTGACCTTATTCCTGTTGCTCTTCAGTCCCTCCTACGCTAATTCTATTTTTAGGATATCATTAGGTGCAGGCGATTTTCAGCCATTCTCTAATAACCGGAGGTGCACTATGAAAGTTTCACAAGCTGTTGATTTCCATCTGCAGTACCATCGGGCCAACTCCAAAAAAAAATACGGTCAAGACATGTGAGTTCGTTCTTTCCCGCTTCATAGCACAGTTCGGCAAACGTGACCTTGCCAGCATTTCTCATGAGGAGGTGCTGACTTTTCTTCTATCCCTGACCAAGAACAACAAACAGGCAATCAAACGAAATCGTTACTCGGTACTTTCATCTTTCTATAATTTCAGCATCAATACTGCAGCCAGGCTTGACCAATCCCTGTAATACAGCTGTCATCAAAAAGATATTCAAGCGTCCTCTGGCTATTCAGTGGCAAATTGTTGATAAAGAGACAATTGACGAGATAATAATCCGTACCACGAACACGCGAAATAGACTCATGCTAGAGCTTATGGCAAGAGGCGGGATGCGAGTCGGTGACGTCTTGAATCTGGTGCCAGCCGATATCCAAGAAAGGACTTTGGTTATACAAAACCCGAAAAGTGGCAGAGTTGGGGCGACAGTTTATGTTCCACGAAAATTATTGGTAAGGTTAACCGACTATGTAAAAGCCAATAATTTCAATAGTGATGAACGGATTTTTTCAATCTCTTATGTCGCCACCTGGTCGATGGTGAAGAAAGATGGCAAGTTGGTTGATATCGAACTACGCCCGCATGATCTCAGACGTCATGCGGCAACCTATGCATCTAGATCCGGTACTCCTATTGAAATTGTCAGTAAAGTGATCTTGCGACATGCCGATTTATCGACAACCCAGAGATACTTGGGCAAGGTGAATGATTCAAAAGCAATCAGGTGGATTGAAACGCTGTACGGGTAAACGAGGATAAATGCTGCTTGGGTGAGGGACCAAACCTCCCCATTTTTTGTTACGCCAGGTGTGGGCGCATTATGAGTAACAGTTTGTATACGTAACAACCCTGTTTTTCCTTGTTGATTTAGATGGTTACCTGTAGCTAATTTTTCTCATTATATCCTTGCAAGTCAAGGGTTATCTCTGAATTGAGCGAAGTCAGGGACTGCTTGTGAGAATGGGCCCCCTTATCGTTCGTCGGAGCAAGTAGTTCCTGGCAGAGCGGTTTAACACCTCATATTCCACGAGGTTAACGATCCCTTTACTTCCATGATCCTAGTCATAGCCTGGTAATAGTCCATACGGGCCTTCTGGTTTGAAAGGCGGGCATAGCGCATCGTCGTCTTGATTTTACTATGACCAAGCAGATACTGAATCGTAACAATGTCGGCACCAGCGTTGAGCAGATCAGTGGCCATCGTATGGCGAAGCTGATGGCAACTGACATGAACACCACTTTTTTCTGAATAGTACTCAGCCCTCTTCTGAATACCTCTTACCGATAAGGGCTTACCTTTGTAGAGACCTTTTTCAACCAGAAAGATACGAGGCTCATCCGTCTCCGGCCGTAACCGTAAATACGCAGCTAACGCTTCTGCCGCATCGTCGTAAAGATAAACCAGTCGGTCCCTGGCACCTTTTCCACACCGTACCATGATCTGGTTGCGTTGATGGTCAATAACGCCCAGTGTAAGATTGGCCACCTCCTCAACTCTAAGTCCACATCGCAGCATCAACATGAATATGGCCACGTCACGCTGTTTGCTGATCACACTAAAAAAAGCAGCGACCTCACTGCCCTGAAGGCATCTCGGCAGAGGCTTGGGAAGACGCAGCGATAAACCGCTAACCACCGGATTATCAAGCTCCCGTTGCTCCTCTTCATTGAGATAACGGTAAAAGCTGCGGATAGCGATCAGATGACCGTTGATCGTCTGAGGAGTGAGCCTTCTATCAAGAAGGATGTCGATAAAATGCTTGATATGTATCGACTCTGCCGATTCAACCGCAACTGGTAACCAGCTAAGAAAATGCTGCAGTCTATTTAGATAGTTTTTTCTTGTGTGGTTGGAGTAGTTTCTTCTCTTCAAATACCTCCTGTAATGCAGTACTGACTAAGTAAGGTTCATCAGATGCTCCTCCCTGCTGGATAACCGTCATGGCTCGGTAATAGTCTTCTCTTCTCCGCTGATCCGAGAGTCGTGCATAGCGCAGAGTCATCTCAATATCCTGATGGCCCAGGATCTGCTGCAAGACCTCGACGCGCATACCACCATTGATCATCTCGGTAGCAAAAGTGTGTCTGAGGCTGTGAGGGCTGTACCCCTTATCTAATAGCCCGGCCCGTTCAAGCGTCTTTCTCATCGCACTCCAAGCAGCAACATAGCTCAGTGGTTTGTCCGATCTGCCGTAGAACAGGTAGTGCTTTGTCTTATCGCGGCTCCGGAGCCACTGTTTCAGCGCCTGTTCAGCATCACTACTATAGTATACTTCTCTTCCTTCATAGTTCTTCGAACCAACGTACAAGAGGATCTTCTGATCATGTAGAAGGATATCGCCAAGCTTTACCCCCAACAATTCGCCAATCCGCATACCAGTTCGCAAGAGGAGCATGATCAAAGCTCGATTTCTTACGCTTGCAATTGCATCGAGAATACGGTCGATATCTTCTTTGGGAATTGCCTTGGGGAGCGCGTCCGGCTCCTGAATGCGAATTTTGGGTTTCATGACTTTCTGAGCTACGATCTCCTGGTCTACCAGGTACGTGATGAAGGCATAGACTACCCTCAAGTGGGAGATTACGGAGACAGTCTTTAGCCCCCTATCTTGTTCGTTTTCAACAAAAGCACTGACGTCACCCCTCGTCAATGCCAATATCGAACTGCTTTCTTTGTTGAGGAAATGCATGAAAGCCAAAATGACGCCGCCAGCATGATCAATGGTATGAAATGAAAGGTTCTTGATGTACTTGCCGTGCAGATATTGTGTGACCAATTTGTTGCCCGGCAAGCCACTTGCGTTTATGCGCTTAGTCCAGCGGTCCAATATCTTTCGTTTATAAGGAACAGCACCGGATGCAGGCGACGGAAAGCGGAAGCGAGATTGTGCGGTTGGATGGTAATCAGGGGTTATTACGTCTTGGTGTATACTTGTTGTTTCAGTCATTGTGCCCTCCTTTTTCTTTTGATGAAAAAACAGGCTGTTAATGACCGTATTATAACATTTTATTCGGCTTTAACTTTGTTACGTATATACAGCATCAATGTCTCTTTCTGATCGCCGAACAGCCGTTCCCATTTT
>JAUVLX010000085.1 GCA_030600525.1 Desulfobulbus sp.
ATAATAATGCCGAAGAATGTATTGTCTTTGAGATACTGCCAAACCTCAGGTGGAAGGTCGAGCAAGGTATGGGTGATCTGCCAATCATCGATCATGTGGCAGAGTGTCTCCACAGGTCCATCGATAAAAGTTTGCTCTTCAGGCGTCAAAGAGGTTTTAGGGTAGGCAAGGATTGTTTGCCAGTCTGGTGCTCCACTCCATATCTCTGCATCCCACCATACTTTACCCGCATCCAGGGCTTCCTGTTCGGTTTGACTGACCCCGGGCATGATTGCCTGTGCTTGGGCAAAGAGGGTTTTGGTAAGAAAACGTTGCCTGAAAGGAGGATGGTTGAGGACTGCCGCAAGGGCGATAGTACCTGCAAGAAGCAGGATAAACAGCCACGTCGGTGGTGAAATGAGCATCGTCCATCCCAAAAGGG
Source organism: Desulfobulbus sp. (assembly GCA_030600525.1). Lineage (GTDB taxonomy): Bacteria > Desulfobacterota > Desulfobulbia > Desulfobulbales > Desulfobulbaceae > Desulfogranum. Next base: position 422 of record JAUVLX010000085.1, read on the forward strand.
CTCCCAAAAAGACAATAGAAGAGGATTTTAAGGAAAAGCGAAATGCGGAAAGAAAAAAAACAAGAACAAATACAAGAATAATGAGTGCCAGAAACCCCATACTGCACCTCCTGAAAGTGTTTGCCTGTAAACTGCAACACATACCTGCCTTTATGAACTTGCAGGGTGGAAATGACTTCGCCTGTTTACCACACCATAAGCAGAAAGTTGAACGTTGCACACTCTTGAGGTGAGTTTTGTCAATGAGAGGTGTGATTTGCATATTGTTGTTTGATGAGGATATGTCATTCGATTTTGATAAAAGAGTCACGAGGGTATACTAACGGTAGAATGATTTTTTCTGAATTAATAGAGTTTGTAGAAGATGTAGGTAATGTCGTAATAAAAAATACCCGTGAGGTTAACCGGTGTAACGATGTATTGTTTTTTAGCAGGGAAAAAATGAGTTGGTTGTTTGAATCAGGAAATGTTATTGCAGAGTATACTCATCTCATGTGGTTAAATTGTTTTTATTGGGTAAATTTAGGAGGATAACTATGATGTGGAATGTGGTTTGTCACGCATTTATTTACTGTTGCTTGGTGGTCCTGTTCGGTTGTAATGATGGGACTAATGAACAGGCTCAAGGGGGAAAACATTATGAGAAAGCGGTTAGTTATCTTGAAAATAAAGATCCTGACAGTGCTTTGATCGAGTTGAAAAATGCTATCCAATTAAATCCATTGCACAGTGCCGCCTATTACCAACTGGGCCGCATCTATCAGGGGGAGAAGGAATATACTCTTGCTCTGCAACAATTTTTAAGAGCATCTTCGCTTAACCCAGATAATGTGGAGAGTCATTATCTGGCAGCAAATATTTATTTCGCTGCTGGTTCAGTTAAAGAAAGCCGAGATTTTCTAGACAAGGCTCTGCAAGTAAATCCTGATCATTTTGAATCGTTGTTGTTAGCTGTAAATATTGTCATTTCTGAAGGCGATTATGAACAAGCTGAAAGAATGCTTGTTGAATTATCAGGTTCAGGCAACAAAAAAATGGCGTTTTTTTTAACTCAAGCGCGTTTAGCCATGATGCAGGGGAAGTCAGACCGGGCAGAGACCTTTTTGTTTAAGGCACTGGAACTGGAACCTGCAAATATCATGAATCAATTGGCACTCATTAGCATCTATGTAGGGGAAAAAAATTATGGAAAACTAGAAACGCATTTACTTGATCTCACTCAACAGTTTCCGGGTATAACAGACCCATGGCTAGCTTTGTCATCGCTTTATAGAAAACAGCGACAAACAGACAAGGAACTTAAGGCAATAGAGGCAGCCCTGTCCATTCGAGAAGACGTAACTATCCTGAAGAGACTTGCCCAGTACTATATCGATAGTGGGAGCTATGAGTTAGCCTATGGCGCTTTGGATAGAGCACAGCCTTTTTTTGAAAAGCCTGAGGACGAACAGGTGATCAGGGCAGGGTTCTACATAAGTGAAGGGCGCATTGAGGAGGCAGAAAAGCTTATACAAAAAGTACTGGTTGAATATCCGAAAAATCACTCAGCTCTTCTCTTGCATGCCAAGTTGTTGACGTCACGCGGTAATTTGTCAGAAGCGGTGGCCTTGCTAGACCAATTGCTGGTTGATGAACCCGATTGGGCGGAAGCACTTGTGACACGGGGACAAGTGTTATTGCAGCTTAATCGACTTGAGCTTGCTTTGAATGATAGTATAGCGGCCTTCCGTGCTGCCCCTCAGCGTGCTGATGTGAGCTTCTTGCTAGCCAGAATCAGTTTTTTTAAAAAGGACTTTGTTCAGGCAAGGTATTATGCAGGCAATGTGCTCAGGGCCAACCCGCAACACATGGGAGCAATACTCCTCGGTGGGCAGAGTTTATTGGAACTGCAAGAGTACGAGCAAGCGCTTGGCTTGTTTACTCTGCTTGATGAAGATGCATCTGGAAATATTATGGAGTTCCAGTATTATAAGGCAGCCGCTCTGGCAGGTACAGGCCAAAGAGAAGAAGCACTCTCTTTGCTTGATACAATCCTGGTTAGACAACCGGATAATACTGCTGCACTTTCGTTGTTTTTGCAGGTCAAAGCCAAGCAGGGACAGTTAGGCGAGGCTATCGCTCGAATTAAAGAACAGACCTTTTTGGTGCCCGGTAATGCAGGCCACAAGGTATTGTTGGCAAATTTTTATGAAAAACAGGGTGACTGGCCTAGCGCTCTTGCGATTTATTCTGACTTGTACGAGGGTAACCCTAGTCCTTCCAACGGGGTACAGTTAGCGAAAGTAATGGTTAAAACAGGGGATTCCGATAAGGCGGAAAAGTTGTTCGCGGGCTTGCTTGAAAACAACCCCCAGCTTCTTCCAGCCCTGTATGGCTTGGCATTGTTAAAAGAGCGGAAAGGCGATAAAGAAACTGCTCAGCAGCTATATGAAGAGATTCTTGCAATTCAGCCGGAATCTCCTTTTGCAGCTAATAATCTTGCATGGCTCCTCTCAAATCAGAATGAGGGAGATCTTGGGGAGGCGTTGCGTCTCGCGATGTATGCCGTGAAAATGCGTCCGGAAGATGCCAGTATGGCTGATACACTTGGATGGGTGCATTATAGGCGAGGCTCCTTTACTCTTGCCGAGTCCCTGTTTTTACAAGCACTTGTTCTCGATCCTGGCAATAGTGAATACGGTCAACATCTGCAGTTGGTAGAGCAGGCGGGTGAACGCAAGGCAAGGCGAGAGCAAGCTGAAATTCGCCCAGAAGACTTCTCGTTGGGAATGGAACAAAAGGGTGAGGTCGAAGTTGATCTTGAGAAGATGTTGCAGCAACAATGAAAATTTGCTTTTCCGTTTTTCCGTTTTTCCGTATTCGTTTTTCCGGCTTTTTTTGTATCTTTTGGCGGTCTTAAGATGTTCATGCCTATAAGGTTCTGAAATGGCTCATTTGTTTTTTTGTTTAAAGTTGGCACGGTTTTCGCTACAAATATATTAAAGGAAATGTTCCGAACTACTAATACTAACTTAGTAAAAAGGGGAAACAAATGAAAAAGATATTATGTGCTACAATCGCAACTGGAGCCATTGTTGTCGGTATGGCATTTAGTGCTCAGGCAGCATCTACGGCAGATGTGGTTTTTTTGGTAGATGAATCGGGTTCTATGGGTGGTGAGCATGCATGGATTCCTGGTATGATAAACAGTCTAGACTCCAAATTGATTGGTGCAGGTGTCACTGGAAATCAATATGCTTTAGTTGGTTTTGGTGGTCCCACTAGTCATGCACCTGGAGCTTATGATCCTCCTCACAAGCATACTCTAGCCGGAGGTGACTGGGGTGTTGCTTCAGATTTTCCTGCTAACCTCGCTCCGCCACTCGCAACTTCCGGTGGTTTTGAAGATGGCTATGCTGCTATAAGTTTTGCTCTTAGTAATTATAGCTACCGTTCTGATGCTGCTGTAAACTATATTCTCATTACCGATGAGGATCGGGATGTTACCCCTAATCTTGGCCTTGATTTTAATAACATTAAGAGTAGCTTGCAAAGCAGAGGTATATTGCTTAATGCTGTAGTTAATGCTAATTTGAAAACTAATACTAATGGTGTGGCCCTTGGTATTGATAGTGCCGGTGATTGGTTTGCTGCAGACGGAACAGGTGGTTATACGACTGGAGCTGGCGGATACGCTTCAGGTGGTTATGGTTCTACCGTGGCTGACTACGTAAACTTAGCTACGCAGGTCGGTGGCGCGGCGTGGGATTTAAACCAGCTTCGCGCTGGTGGTACCACCGCGGCGTCATTTACAGATGCTTTCGTTGATATCAAAGTTGGTGAAATTATTATCCAACCTCCTGGTGGTGCTGTGCCAGAGCCGACCACTATGCTTCTCTTCGGTACAGGTCTTGCTGGTCTTGCTGCAGTAGGTCGCAGGAAGTCAAAGAAATAGATTGGCGTTATAACGTTGTTTGAAAGCCTGGCCATTTGGTCGGGCTTTTTTTTGTCCTTTACTTTTGCGAAATGTTTACCTGCTGGTATGAGCGGGTGCGAAATCGAATTTTTTTTCCATAATCATCTTCATTTTGTTCCGATTTATCTTCCTTTGTGCCAAACACTTCTTTTATTTTTTGGCGCTCAGCTCAATGTCCGCGCTCATTAATACTGCTTGGGTAATGATGGTCATCAGGCAGGCGTATTGTCGTTACCTGTGCATAAATATTATTGCTTTGCCGAAATGGCTTGACTTTGTCAGTAACTGGCCTACTTTCAAGTGTATTCTTATTGATTTCATCAAATACATACCCAGATATCCCCAGTAATAATGGACCCCTCATCTGACTCAAAATCCGAACCCCACTCGACCGAGAAGGGATTTTTAGCGTGGCTGAAATCTTTTTTACGTTTTCGCGGTGCGCCGGATACCACTGAAGAACTCGAAAATGAAATCCAGGAACTGCTTGAAGAAGGCGAAGAGCAGGGGCTGATAACCCGTCAGGAAGAGCGGTTGATCAGTTCTATTTTTGATTTTCGGGAGACAATGGCCTCGGAGATTATGACCCCCTCTGCTGAGATAGTTTGCGCGGAAGAGAACGCCACAGTGGAAGAGCTTGTGGAGATGATCAATGAAGGGGGGTATACTCGCATTCCTGTGTATAGAGAAACACATGACCATGTGGTCGGCATTCTGCATGCAAAGGATCTACTCAAAATATGCGCTGGTCATGAGAGTGTAGAGTTTGCAATAAAAGATTATTTGAATCCACCCATGTTTATCCAGGAGTCAAAGCCCATAACCGAGCTGCTTCGTGATTTTCAGACCAAAAAAAATCACATGGCGATGGTTGTCGATGAATTTGGCGGTGTCCGGGGGCTCATCACGTTAGAAGACGTTATCGAAGAAATTGTCGGTGAAATAGACGATGAACATGACCAGGAGGAGAGTGAACTCCGGGTTGTTGATGAACAGACCATCATTGTTGATGCCAAAATCGATATAGAGGAAGTCGAAGCTCATTTTTTCGTTACCCTGCCAGAAGGACCCTATGAGTCTGTAGGCGGTTTTATTATTCATCAGCTCGGTAAGGTGCCCGAAGTAGGTGCCCAGGTAGAATGTGAATCACTGCATTTCGGAGTGCTGGGTGCTGACAAGCGGCGGATTAAAACCATCAGGGTTACCCAAAAAGAGATTGTAGACCAGGATGGCTAAATTCCCACCGCGTGTCACCCTTGGCTTGGGGCTCCTGACGCCGCTGTTACTTGGCCTTGCAATGCCTGGTCGTGTTGGCTTTTGGCCGTTGCTTTTCGTGGCCATTGTTCCCTTGTTGCACCTCTGTCTCTCCCTGTCACCTAAAAGAAGCTGTCTCTTTGGTTTTGCAACTGGCTTTCTGTACCACCTTTTCCTGCTTTACTGGATTGTCATCGTGGTCGGCCGTTACGGTGGCTTGCCTCTCTATCTCTCCCTAGGAGCATTGGTTTTGCTCGCCCTGTACATGAGTTGTTTCTGGGGTGTATTCTGTTTTTTGCTCAGCGTATTTGCTGGTCGTTCTTGGAACAAGGAACGCTCGATTTCAACCTTGGTCTGGCTCGCTCCTGTACTCTGGGTGGGTCTTGATTATCTGCGCAGTTTTTTGTTCAGTGGATTTCCCTGGATGGATATTGGTTATGGCCTGTACTCTCAACCTCGCCTGATTCAAGCTGCCGACCTGGGGGGGCACCATGCAGTTAGCTTTGCCCTCTTGCTGTGTAATAGTTTAGTTGTTGCCATCATCGATCGGCAACGTTCGGATGTACGGTGGAATATACGAATGGAGAGACGGTTGCTGCTGCTGGCCTGCGGCTTTCTTGTGTTTATTTTTGGTTACTCAATTCTTCGGTATAACATCGTGAGCAGTGCGGTATCGAGAGGGCTGCAATCCAAAATTGCCGTGGTGCAGGGTAATGTTGATCAGGCTGAGAAGTGGACTCCAGGTAAAAAGGAGCAGACAGTGGCCACCTATGTCCGCCTTGCAGAAGAACTTCTCGCTCAACGGGATACAGAGCTTGTCGATTGGCCGGAAACGGCGCTGCCCTTTTATTTGCAAAATGATCCATTGGCATCCAGGATCGCCCAATTTGTCACCGCAAATAATATTTGGCTGTTAACCGGAGCGCCAGCCTATAGTCTCAAGGGTACGCATGCAGACGGGCGTCGGGATATCGATTATTTCAATGCAGCGGTGTTGATTGATGCTGGCGGGAGATTGGCTGGTCAGTATCAAAAACAGCATCTTGTTCCATTCGGTGAATATGTTCCCTTTAAAAAATATATGCCATTTTTGTCGCCATTGGTGGTCAGTGTGGGTGATTTTACTGCTGGTCACTCCAGTGAGCCCCTTGTTATGGGCAAAATACGAATGGGCGTACTTGTCTGTTTTGAATCGATTTTCCCAGAGATTGCCAGAAAGAGTGCTGCAGCAGGGGCAAACCTGTTGGTAAATTTGACAAATGATGCCTGGTATGGCCGATCGAGTGCGCCTTATCAGTCCATGGCTATGTCCGTCTTTCGTGCCGTTGAGACCAAGCGTTCACTGGTAAGGGCTGCCAATACCGGTATCAGCGGATTTGTTGATCCGGTTGGTAATATAATCAAGAGGACGGAACTTTTTGTCCCGACCGCACTTGCCAGTTATGTCACTTTATGGGATGAGGAAACGATTTTTACTCGAAACGGGTATCTGTTCGGCGCCTGCTGTCTTTGCGGCATCGTGGTTCTTCTCCTGTTTCGAAGAAAGGGAGCGTAATCTTTTGGTACCGTATTGTTGAGGGAGAGGAACTTTTTTTAAGAGAGGTTGGAAATTTTGCTTTCCCTACTTGAGACTTACGAGCTAACTGTATAGTATACGGCGTTTGTCTTGTGAGCCCTGGTTGCTCATGAACATTGTGGAAAAATTTAACTCTATGTGACGTAGTTCAATATACAGAAATTGGTTGTAATTGAACGACGTCAATACAATGGTTGGAGAAATCAGGGTTAGAAGTTATTTATTTATAAAGAGGTGTACCATGGCGGAAATTAGTGAATCTTCGGATTCCAGACAGTTACTCAACGAACTCAAGGGTAAAATGCTTGCGCTGAAGGAGCATCTTTGACTTAGATAATAAGAAAGAACAGGTTGAACTGCTGGAGCGGCAAACCCTTATGCCCAATTTTTGGAATGACCAAGAAACGGCTAAAAAAGTACAACGGCAGCTTGGTCAGCTACAGGAGATCATAAAATCCTGGGAAAAGAGCTACAGTGATCTTGATGACACTGAGATGCTACTCGATATGGCCGTTGAAGAGGGTGATAGTGAGACCTATGAGGAAGTTGTCTCCACTCTTGCCGTATTGCAAAAACGGATAGATCTGGTTGAGCTGGAATGCATGTTCGGCGGTGAGTATGACGGCGGTAACGGTATTATTACTATCCATGCCGGTGCTGGCGGTACAGAGGCTCAAGACTGGGTCGGTATACTCTTGCGCATGTACCTGCGATGGGCGGAAGATAAAGGATTTAAAGCCGATATTCTCGACCTGTTGCCTGGTGATGAAGCTGGTACCAAGAGTGTTACCGTTCATGTTAAAGGGAAACACGCCTATGGATATTTGCGGTCAGAAATAGGTATTCACCGATTAGTGCGGATTTCGCCCTTTGATGCGAGCGGGAGGAGGCATACCTCGTTTGCTTCGGTCATGGTCCTGCCTGAGCTTGATGATGATGTGGACATCGATATTCAGGATAAAGATATTCGCATCGATACCTATCGAGCCAGTGGTGCTGGAGGGCAGCATGTTAATAAAACTGATTCTGCCATCAGAATTACCCACCTGGAAAGCGGTATAGTCGTACAGTGTCAGAATGAGCGTTCCCAACACCGCAATAAAGACATGGCCATGAAAATGTTGATGGCTCGTCTTATGAAAAGGGAGCGGGAAGAACAGGCCAAACACAATGAAGATCTCCAGGGGGATAAAAAAGAGATTGCCTGGGGCTCCCAGATCCGTTCGTATGTCCTGCAGCCATACAGGCTGATAAAGGATCACCGCACCAACTGCGAAGAAGGCAATGTGGATGCCGTGCTGGATGGTAAGCTTGATCGCCTTATTAAGGCCTATCTGCTTTGGCAGCCGTAAGCGATCTCTTTAAGGAGCTGTCCGTGAATAAATTGGACAATATCGCGCTCATGTTAAGGTTAGATTTGGGTGATCTAATTGAATAAAGCCGCAGGCATAGCAGGGCTACGTTGAGGCTTTTGTGATTGAGTCGCATTCAAAGAAGACTCGAAGATAAGATGCAGGATTGGACAGGTTATTTATTTACAGGCCCTAAGGTGAGGGCAAAGAAAAATTAAGTTGAGGAGTCGGTTTCCGATAATGCCATGAATCTTACAATCCGGCAGCAGCAGGAAGAGTTGGAGAAACGTACTCTCTCCCCTAATGCCTGCCTGAGTACTCAGTCTCGAGGTCGTTTTTCTTCGCGGCAGAAGCATCAGCCATGTGAGTTGCGCACTGCTTTTCAACGTGATCGTGACCGTATTATTCATTCCAAGACGTTTCGCCGGTTGAAACATAAGACCCAGGTATTCCTGGCTCCTGCTGGAGACCACTATCGTACGCGGCTTACCCATGTGCTTGAGGTGTCGCAGATAGCCAGGACCATGGCCACTTGTCTGCGTCTTAATGAGTATCTGGCTGAAGCCACTGCCCTGGGGCATGACCTGGGACATACTCCTTTTGGTCATGCCGGCGAATTCAGTCTTAATCAACTGCATCCCAAAGGATTTAAACATTTTCAACAGAGCCTTCGTATTGTGGACTTTCTTGAAAATGACGGCCAGGGGTTAAATCTTACCTGGGAGGTTCGCAATGGTATCCTCAAGCATTCCAAAGGCTATGGGGATATTTTGCCGGAGAATACCGGGGAATTGGCAGCTACTCTGGAAGGACAGTTGGTTCGAGTTGGCGATATTATGGCCTATGTTAACCATGATCTGGATGATGCAATGCGGGCGGATATGGTCACAAACAGTGACCTGCCAGCACCACTACGAAAGGTTTTGGGCGAACGTTCTTCAGAGCGAATAAAGGCCATGGTGGGTGATCTGGTGAGAACCACCATAGCTGCCGATGATGGTCACCTCCATTTAAGCGATGGTATGACGGAAACCATTAATGAGCTTCGCAACTTTCTCTATGACAATGTGTATAGAAACTGGCGGGTCCATGATGAATTTGAAAAGGCCCAGCGTATTATCAGGGACCTGTATGGATACTTCCTTCAACATGAATTTCCTCTACACGGTGTAGCCGGGGCCTGTTGTCAATTGCGACAGCCGATATTCACCAAAGAAGAAGAAACCAAGCGGCATCGAAAGGTATGCGATTTTATCGCAGGTATGACGGACCGTTATGCTCTTGGGCTTTATTCGCAGATTTTTATGCCCAAACCCTGGAGCATTCTCTGATTTGCATGCTCGTAAAAAAAATGTGTAAGGAGCTGTCCGTAAATAAGTTGGACAATATCGCGCTCATCTTTAGGTTAGATTTGGGTGACCTGATTGAGCAAAGCCGCAGGCGTAGTTGTGCTACGTCGAGGACTTTGTGATTAAAGATCAGCCAAAGATGACCTGAAGATGCGATGCGAGATGTTCAAGTTATTTCTGGACAACTCCTGAGAGGAATGAGGAATCCTTCTGTCCCGAGTGTAATGTGGGCTGAAACTCCTTTTTGTAATCATTCTCGATCTACTCAATTATTTAGATATTATTTACTCCGGTCATGAGCCGGTATGAGAAAACGATGGAAAAATCAACAACACAAGAAAACGAAAAGTACGACCTGCCTAAGGGCTATGAGTTTGATGAGGTAGAACAGCGCTGGTACAGTCGCTGGCTTGAGGAAAAAAGTTTTTCTGCAGCAATGGAGGAAGGTAAGGATGCTTTCTCTATCGTCATACCGCCTCCTAATGTGACCGGTGTTTTGCATATCGGCCATGCGCTTAATAACACCCTGCAGGATATTCTTGTTCGTTATCACCGGATGAAAGGAGATAATACTCTTTGGGTACCTGGAACAGATCACGCCGGTATTGCGACTCAAAATGTTGTTGAACGCCAACTGGCAGTCGAAGAAACAAACCGTCATGAGCTTGGTCGGGAAAAATTCATCGAGCGGGTTTGGCAGTGGCGGGAAGAAAAAGGCGGTACCATTATCAACCAGTTGAAGCGGATGGGAGCATCCTGTGACTGGGACCGAGAACGATTTACCATGGATGCGGGCCTTTCCAGTGCGGTTCGAGAGGTGTTTGTTCGTTTGTTTAAAGAAGGGCTCATTTACAAAGGGGATTATATCGTTAACTGGTGCCCCCGATGCCACACAGCTTTGGCTGATGATGAAGTGGAGCATGAGCCTACAGATGGCAAGCTGTATCATCTCCGCTACCCCTATGCTGATGGGTCTGGATCTGTGGTGGTTGCAACCACTCGCCCGGAGACCATGCTCGGGGATATGGCAGTAGCTGTTCATCCTGAAGACGAACGGTACCAAGGGCTTGAGAAAATTGGAATTGCATTGCCGCTGACTGACCGGATCCTTCCTGTTGTGCTCGACCATCATGTGCAGCGTGAGTTTGGAACTGGCGCGCTCAAGGTAACCCCGTCCCATGATCGGGATGATTATGAAATAGGGCTGCGCCATAATCTCGATCGTCTCAAGGTGATAGATGACAAAGGCGTCATGAATGAAGCTGCTGGTGCCTATGCAGGGCTTGATCGTTTTGCCTGTCGCAAGCGCATCGTGGCCGATCTTGAAGCCCAGGGCTATCTTGTGAAAATAGAAGACTACCAGCATGCGGTGGGTAAGTGTTACCGCTGCAACACCGTGGTCGAACCCACCACTTCCAAACAGTGGTTTGTCTCAGTACGTCCGTTGGCTGATAAGGCGGTTGCCGCGGTACAGGAGGGACGGATTAACAT
>JAUVLX010000350.1 GCA_030600525.1 Desulfobulbus sp.
TTTTTTTACCCTATCCATATTTACTCCCGCTTACGGCTCTATCTTGCTGTATTTTAGCATCCTCACGACCATGGGTGAAGCATCCTGCCTTTCATATACCTTTGTAGAAGTGCGCACCTTTCCCAAGACCAACATGAAGGCTGACAGTTGAAGTCGTATGTACATCAAATTTACAATTCAAAACTACAACTCACCAGGTCTTATGCTGAAAACAGCTACCAGCACAATGCTAAAATACAAAATGGTTACTATATATTATAAGTTTTCAGCTTATTCAAGAGTGTCTTTCGGGTAATCTGGAGACGACGAGCAGCTTCACTCCTATTGCCTCCGGTATCCTTGAGTGTCTTGAGAATCAACGCTTTTTCTGCATCTTTTAAGGTCGCGGGCTTCTTTTCCTTGCTGGCAGGATGCAAACCCGCCCAGCGCTGGATCGGCAACGGCAGCTCACCAACATCCAGGTATTCCCCCCGCATGAAAATCACCCCCCTCTCTATGGAGTTTTCAAGCTCCCGGACATTGCCAGGCCATGGATATCGTATAAGTATATCCATATACTCAGGAGTAATCCCCTGGACCTGACGAGAATTTTTTTCTGCGAACCGTCGGATAAAAAAATCGACCAGCAATGGGATATCGCCATCACGCTGTCGCAAAGGAGGGACCTCCAACACTACAACATTCAATCTGTAATACAGATCCTCACGAAAACGACCAGCCGCGACCTCGTCTTCCAGATTACGGTTCGTGGCAGTAATGATACGGGCATCGACCTGCAGGGTTTCCTGACCTCCAACCCTTTCCAATTCGTGTTCCTGAAGAACACGTAACAGCTTGACCTGCATTGCCGGCGACGTTTCCCCGATTTCGTCTAAAAACAGGGTCCCCCCCTGGGCCTGGACAAACCGTCCGTCTCTTCTTTTATCAGCGCCGGTGAAGGCTCCTCGTTCATGGCCGAACAGTTCTGACTCCAACAAATTTTCTGCAAGAGCTGCACAGTTCACCTTGACCAAGGGCCCTTTTTCCCGTTTGCTGCAATGATGAATTGCTGAAGCAACCAGTTCCTTACCTGTCCCGGATTCCCCGTAAATAAGCACAGTCGCCTCTGTCGGTGCAACCTGAAGAATAAGCTCCCATAAATGCTGCATTGCATCAGAATTACCGACAAATTGTTCATTTTCGCCAAACGGTTGACCAACAAATGTCCCCTCCTCCCCCTTTTGCCGGTGTCCCATGGCAACTTCAAGGGTTTGTTTGAGTTTATCAAAATCAAGGGGCTTGGTCAGATAGTCATGGGCACCTTCTTTTATGGCAGATACAGCAGAGTCGATAGAAGAAAAAGCCGTCATGATCACTACCGGAATTGCCGGATTGATGGCATGAATCCGTTTGAGCGCCTCCATCCCATCCATGGTGGTCATTCGCACATCCATCACAATTGCATCATACGGCCCTTCTTCGACTGCTGCCACAGCGGTTATACCGTCATCAGCCTCCTTGCTCTGCCACCCCCACTCTTCAAAAAGGGATGTGAGCATAAAGCGGTGCACTTGTTCATCATCAACAACTAAAATTCTGCAGGTATTCTTGTTACGGTCTTGCATAGTAATATTTTCTTTTTTTTGCATATTAGGTATATATTGGCCTCTCATCCACAGGAGGCACAAATGGGACTGACACTGCACATCGAAAAAATCATCCATGGGGGTAACGGGCTAGGGCGTCTTGAGGACGGCTTAGTCGTAATGGTACCTTTTGTACTACCAGGCGAACAGGTAGAGGTGAAAGAAAAAAAACGCTCCAAAAAATTTATCCAGGCAGAACTTCTTGAAATTATAAAAACTTCCTCCAGCCGTATTGCGCCACCATGTCCCTATTACACTCAATGCGGCGGTTGCAATCTCCAACATCTTGAATACCCGGAACAGCTCGCCTTAAAACGCACCCTGCTCACAGAGGCCCTGGAAAGAAGCAAAATATCTCTGGCAACAGCTACTATCAACAATACCCTGCCTTCACCGCACCCCTTTGCTTACAGATATCGCATCCGACTCCACTTGGACAGCAAACAGCGCCTGGGATTCCACCGGGTCGGAAGCAATCAGGTCATCCCCATATCCCGCTGCCTACTGGCCACTGATGCAATCAATCACAGTTTGCATATTTTCAGAACCAAATACCTGGATCAAAAACTGGCAACCGCGTGGAAGAGTGTTGAGTTCATAGAGTCCCCAGCCACTGGTAAAATTACCATTGTTCTCCATCCACGCCACAACCATTCCAACACCCCTCCAGCCGACGACCTCAGCGAGGCGGCAGCCTACACTGTCAGTAAAAACAAACAGAGCTTTCGTACCGCCCAGCCCCCTTTGACCACCCCTCAACTGCAGCAACAGTTTATCTTTCCGGGTCTTGATTACACCTTATCCTGGGATAGTTACTGTTTTTTCCAAACCAATGCAGAGCAAAACGCACAACTGGTATCACTGGTAGACGAGAAACTTAACTCAGAATCGCCAACCACCCTGCTGGATCTCTTCTGCGGAATAGGCAATTTTTCTGTTCCTTTGCTGCTCAGAGGATGGCAGGTCACAGGTGTAGAGCATAATCAGCGCTCCATTGCATGGGCGCGCAAGAATAGCGTTGTACCTGCCTCTAAAGCACCCATTTCCTACCAGTGTGAAAACGTTACTCGATCACTGTACCAATTTAATAAAAAAAGTCACCGGTTCGATGTAGTTCTCCTCGACCCCCCTAGGCAGGGACTTGACAGAGAGGCCGTAACAAATCTGATAGCAATGGCACCCCAAAAAATAGTCTACATATCCTGTGACCCAGCGACCATGGCTCGAGATCTTACCTGTATGTGTGCATCAGCTTATAGTGTCACAGAGGTGACTCCTGTTGATATGTTTCCGCAAACACACCATATTGAATCGGTGATTGTTCTGGAAAAAAATTGACATCCAAACCACGACGCACTACTTATACGTGGTCTTATAGGGCCTGCCCCTCTATCAAAAGGTGATGGATTCGCAGTTGAACACCTGATACCACTCTTACATCCCCCCAAATACCTACTTTTACACTTTAACTAATGGAAACAACAAGCAATCTCCTTAAACAACGTCGAGAAAAAGCCGAAGCACTTGCCCAGGAAGGCGTCAAGTTATTCAGCAACACTTTCACAGCCCCACAGGCAATAGCTGAAATCCTCCCCCAAGGCGAACCGCTCAGCGCTGAATCCCACGACGAAAGCGGGACCACCTATCGTATTGCCGGACGAATTATGTCCATGCGTAAATTCGGCAAAGCTGCTTTTTTCCATGTCCAGGATACATCAGGAAAAATTCAGATC
>JAUVLX010000145.1 GCA_030600525.1 Desulfobulbus sp.
AGGGTGTGGGAAGGAATCAATTTTTTTTTCCACCTCGGAGCGGGTGTACCAAAATTGATACAGCAAATTGATAAGTTTTTGTTTTTCTTCTCCGCCAGCTGCAAGAGGGCCATTTCCGTGGTGCTGAACAACCAGTTCAATGGCCTCTGTCAATGCTCCATCCAATACCCCCTGGTCAGTCAACGGCACCGCTCCCCTACTCATACTGTTACTCCATAGCTAAGCATCTGCGCAAAAGCTGAAGGATCACTCAAAACTTGTTCTGCCATGGCCACGAGCATATCGACTCCAGAGGTAGTTCCCATTCCATAGGCTGCTGCCGATTCCATACTTGTCTGCAAAAGGCGGGCACCGGTAAACAATGCTACCCTGTACAAAAAATCACTGTCTACCAGGCAATGCTGGCTATAGAAATGAAAAAAAACGCCTAGACTTCCCTCTTCAATGATTTCTACGGCACCATCTCCGTCATCACCCAGTTCGTACCCCCGGTCAAACAGGATGTCGCTGATAATACTGCCCACATCCCAAGCTGAATCACCATAGCCTGCCAGTTCCCAATCAATAAGACAGAGTGCGGCCTTTGTCCCGTTATCAACCAGCAAACAGTGCTCCTGCTTTAAGTCACCATGGATAAGAGCATCCAATGTCCAGGCTTTTTCCCCGTATTTTAATCCTTTTTTCAGCAAATCCGGCTTTGAAGCACGTGCCATAACCTCTGGCAACTCTTCGGGGAGCCAGCGAGGATTTCCCCCCAGGCTAGACAATATCCACGGCCTGTCACCCATACCGCTTTGACCAGCAATGTTTCTTGTTAAAGCATGCAGTTTACCCATCAAGTCGCCAAGCAAAACGGCCATCTCTTCTCTTGGCAGGTGGGAATATTGCAAGCCATCTTTCCCTACCCAGCCAAGCACCAGTAGGCCTCGGTCAGCATCTGCTGTTATTAGTGACGGAATGCTCCCATTGAGTTCGGGTATTTTTTCAAGGCAGGAATAAACGCGTAATTCCTGAAGGATATTTTCCACCGTTTCAGGTGCTCGGGCCTGTTTGACCATATATGTAGGCACCCCACCAATGGCAAGGGCCCTTAAAACAGAACGCTCACGCATATCACCTGACAACTGCACGCCACGATCAACCACCTCAGCCGTGGTTATAATATTCCGATGCAACAAATATTGTATAAGCTCTGCGGGGTGAATGGCCCTTTCTCCTTCCAATTATCGAGGATGTACAGAAAAAATAAAATAACCGCAGGTACTTTACTGCCCGCGGTTACTGTAGCTAATATTAATGACGTCGTCAAAACTTCGGTCTTCGGTGTCGTGGTATTTTTCATGGCACTTGACATACCTTATGTATGCCTTCGCACCATAAAAAACACCTCACCGTGTACACTTATGTGTTAACTTAGCCATCTTCTAGAGTGTGATGGTCCTTTTGTGAACCCATCAAAATTCCATTTCCATGAAATTATATTTCTACCATTCCTCCTCATCATCTATATCCCACTCATCATAGGCCTCGTCATCGTACCATTCCTCTTCTTCATAGGCCCCCTCCTGATCCATCTCAGCTCCCCAGTACTCAGCCTCGTCAGCGTCATACATGCCGTACCATTCATCCTCACCATAGTAGTCATAGTATCCCTCATCATCCCAGTACTCAGGTACATCATACTCATACGCCATTGGTGGTGGAGGGGTACACATAGCGGCAGAAAATGTTGGCCGCGGACAACCGGCAAGAGTTGGTCGAGGACAACTGGCTAACGTCGGCCTCGGACATCGAGATCCTCCCAGGGTCGGTCGTGGGCAACGTAAAGTTGGTCTGATACAATTAGGACCGCTCAACGTTGGCCGCGGACAACGAGGTCCAGTCAAAGTCGGCCTGAGGCAACTCGGCTCTCTGGTAGGCCGACAGGTAGCAGGAACTCTGGTCAGCCTGCACGTCACCGGATTTGTCGGCCGACAGGTCACAGGGTGTCTAGTCGGTCGACAGGTTGCAGGCACTCTAGTTGGTCGGCACGTTACAGGATTGGTAGGCCGACAAGTCACGGGGTGAGTAGTTGGTCGACACGTTGCAGGAATCCTGGTCGGTCTGCACGTCGCAGGTACACGGGTAACACGGCAGGTCACGGGGTTGGCGGTCGGTCTACACACAGGTGTCAAGGTCCGTATGGTCGGCCTCACTAACCGTCTGTAGGCAGCAAGTGCTTGAATAATTCCAGCGCCTGAATGCTGATCAAACCCTGCTGGGCCAATATCCTTGGCTGTTGCCTTGAGCACCGACTTACACTGGCTCTGGTTCAAACCGGCTTTTGCCTGCTTCAACAGAGCAACAACTCCAGCCAAGATCGGGGTTGCAGCAGAGGTACCGTTATCACTATTGTTGTAACCGGTAAAATGGCTAATCGAACAAAAATCCGGTTTATTGGGATCCAGCGCAGCCGGTCCCTGGCTGCTGTAGCCGATAAGCTGTTCATTCTTGTTGACCGCGCCTACGGTCATCACCAACGGATGGCCATTGGCACCCCAAATACTTTTTCCCGGTCCGGTATCGGTTCCGCACTTACCTGAAGCGCAGGTTGCCCCGCAGTTACCAGCGGCAAAGAGTACTAAAATACCTTCATTGATTGCTTCAACAACCTTACGCGTAAACGGATGGTTGGGATTGCGGGCATAGGTGGTATCCCAACTTTCCTTATAAATACCCCAACTATTGGTGAGAACATGAGGGGTGCCATGGGTCCGATGACGATTAATGGCCCAGTTAAAGGCCTGGAGGGCACGACTGATGGTGCCTGGAGAACCGCCGCTTCCTGCAACACGCATATCATAGAGTTGCGCGTCCGGTGCCATACCCAGCACATCGGTTGCACACATATTTCCATGATTGCCCCATTTACCCGATTCGGTACCCCAATCCGAAGGCCAACCACCGATAACACGAGGAATACGGCGGTTTGTCTCCCCGGTTTTCACAGGCCGTCCCTGGGCAGTAATACCAGAGTCCAAAACCCCAACAACCATTCCAGTGCCACGAAATCCAGCAGCCCAAACCTGATCCACGCCAAGATAATTGGCCACATCAGCCAGATTGCCCTTGGGTGTTAATGGTGAACAATCACATGGAGGAATGGGGCAGGGAGCAGCAGTAGGAGAATCCTCTGGCTGCAGGTCCGAGTCCCAATCAGGAAAAGGAGCTATCGGCGTATCCAACCACACATCGGCAACTTCCGGCATCGCTCGCAGCGCCTCGACCTCTTGCTCATCCTTGACGGTACCACGAACAATATACGTTTCCACCGAAGGGCCTGCGATCTCCAGCATACTTCCGGCTGCACTTTCAAGGCTTACAGGTTCGAACTCTTCATCAAGATTAAATCCAGGTAAGCTTATGCCCCTCGCTGTCCCCATTGCAAAGGTTGGCGATTCGCCCCGTCCATGGCGCAACTCGACCAGGACACTGTAATTACCTTCACTATCAATGGGTTGGGGGATTTCATTGTTAACGTCACCACTACCAGCTTTCTTTTTCGGTGCCTTAGCCATGTTTCACCTCTTTATTACTGGTTACAGGTTTTTTTATTCCAATATCCCTACTTGCTACACAATGGTATTTTCATCAGAACTTAACATCGGCTCAACAACAGTATCCTTCCAGATAGAGACAACCGCTTCCTTTGCCTCGAGAATGGCAATCACTTTTTCACTCTTTACCCACCCATGGAAAATGGCTGTGGTTGCAGCACCTGCAGCTCCATCACCATGCATAAGAACCGGCTCATAATCCACATCCAGCATAAATCTTTCAACATTCCACTGACGGATTTCGTCCATTACCATTCCAAGGTCCTGCCGGTCTGACAGGTCTATCTCAAGCAGGATACTGATCTTCACGCTTACATTCCGATTCGTTGTCCATAACGCAATTATGCAGTTGCCATTCCATGGTTCTTTTTATATTTTGCACCAATCATCGCCCCTCTATCCCCCACAATCGGCAACTTCCAAAACCTACTCCGCCAGAAGTGGTGCATATGCACCAAATATGGTGGTTCATATGCACCAACCACCAGCGCCGACAAACCGTATGCCCTCACTCCTGCCACAAATCAGGAGGCAAACACCTTACGAACAAGGGCAGTGACAATGGGATCTCCCGTATCCACAATACTTGCCGAATATATCCATTCCCGATTGACACTCCCAGAAATGGCAATAGCATTTTCCTCGTACTCAACCAGATTCAGCTCTCCGTTTTCCGGAGGGACACTGTCCTGAATGCGGGTTGAAGTCAGCCTGAAACAAGAAAAAGGACGGTTTTCCGGATATACAAGCTCAAAAACGCCACTTTTTACAATGCCAATAAGTATGTTGTCCATCATTCATCCTCATGGATAAGGTCAATAAATGAACCTGCAACAAACCCGAACATGATCAGGTTTGCTCTGATTTTCGTCTGGCCGCCCCAAACAGGTAGCCTGCAATAGCACCGAGCAGTCCAATGGGCGCAGTCAACTGTTCTGTTGTCAGGGCCGACACACCGATAAACATTGTCCCCTCAATCACCAGAATAAGTCCCACCGCAGTCACCAGTGACTCACTTGAACAGTTGGGTATTTTTTTAAGACAAAATAAGACCAGCGCCAACATCACCGGAGTAGAAATGACGATACCACCAAGTAGCCACATCCGATGTTTTTCCTGTAACATTCGAAACTCTGCGTCCTTAGCATACAAAGCAATGTCAACAGCAATCTCCTCCTGCGAGGGAAGAGTTGCAGATAATTGCTGAGATGGTGCTCCCCTGATTACTTTTTCCAAAGCTTGATCACTAGAGGACACCTTTTCCTCTCCATAAACAGTTGTGGCAGCGTGAGGCAAAATTCCCAACCAGGCACAAAGGGTCACACTGATAATTGAAACAACCAACAACATACGCATACCAATCCTCCCGCACCCACCCTTATCGGCATTGACTGGATGCCATCTGTTCATTCAATGCATTGAGAAAACGGCTGTAATAGTTCCTATCCTCTGTGGTCCTTGCATCATTATATTGCTGCTGTAACGTCACCCGCATTCTCTTGAGATCCGCACAGGAAGAGGTACGTATGTTGTTTCTGAACTGACGTACTTTTTGATCTGTTTGAGAGACTCGTTGCTGTGGAACAACCTGTTGATACTGGGTTGCCCTGCTAGGCGATGGAAACGGTCGTAATTCCGCAGCAAATGACGCCACTGCAACATGAAGGATGACCACTAAAATAATAATCAACCAGCTCAAGCGACACGTTCGCTCATTGAGTTTAAAAACAAGCATACTCACCTCCCTTTTCAACGATGCAGGACTCGTTAAAAATTCAGCATCTGCTAAAAGATGGCTAAATTAAAACACCGGTATACCGATGGCATGTCGAGTCCCGTAAAAAATGCCACGACGTCATGAGTGATAACGCCTCAGCACCTCCGGCTCCTGCTCTGATCAAGGAGCTTGAGCCAGCCCGACCCCACGGTCTGCAACGTCCACACCGGGTGCAAGGGGAGCGGTTGTTGCCGCAGCCAGAAGGCGAGCAGTAATCACACTTGCCTTAGCAGGCAACGGTTGGCTGCGGATAGCCTCCCACCAGAGAGCCGCAAGCCCCGCGACATGCGGGCATGCCATACTGGTTCCATTTAAAGGAACCAAGCCACCTCCGGCCTTAGCGGACACAATGGCTACACCAGGGGCTGCAATCTGTGGAAATGTGTTGGAGAAATATGCAATCCCCAAGCCATTGTTTCCTTGCTCCAATGCACCCACAGCCATGACTCCTTCTGCTGCCGCAGGAATCGAAACCCCTATTTTATAGTCAGGATTTTTATTTCGTTTACTCTCATTACCGGCAGCTGCCACAACTACCGTTCCGGAACCAAATGCTGCCTGTCGCTGGAGCATCAGCATCACAGCATCAAACATTCTCAAATTCGCGCGGTACCCTTCCAACGCCCTTGAGGTTGCGAAATCAGCTGGTAAGCCCTGGTTCTCCACCATATCGTTGACCCAGCCGGGAAAGTCAAATCCTAGCGACATGGAGATCACCACTGCCCCCTGATTTGCGGCCCACTGCAATCCCTGAAACAGCATCTGCGAGTCCCCGCGTCCGTCATTGCCCAAAACCTTGCCAATTAAAGCATTGTCAACCCCAGGAGCAACACCAATCCTTGTATTGGCTACGGTTCGTCCGAATAGAGTACCCGCGCAGTGGGTACCATGCCCCTGGACATCACCGTTCCAATCGCCGGTAAAATCCTTTTCAACCAGGGTAACGCCTGTAAAAGCCTCATGATCTCTATCAATTCCAGTATCCAGCACCGAAACAAGGACATTTTTCCCTGTATAACCCGAATCATCTGCTCCCACAGCACTGATCCCCCAGGCAGGATCGTCTTCGTCCGCCTCACCCATCACAACCGGAGCAATCAACCGGGTGGGCATCACGGGTGCCATTGCATGCACCTGTGGATTACGGGCAAAATCAACTACATCGGCGGATCGAAGTTCCTCGGTTTCTAAAACCGGCTGGGAATATTGCACCTGCTCAAATCCACGAGCAGAAGAGGAAATCTCAAATGGAGCGCCCAAACTTGTTTCACTCATATCACGTAAAAGAATATATTGACGCGGCATAAATCTACCTCCATGATGTATATTAGCTCGTCCTCAAAAGGGGCTTCCCCGCAAAGAGAACGGTGTACATATAACAGAGATTATTACCTAAAGTATTTCTCGACCTATAATCCCCCCCTCGTCTCGCCTGTTAAACGGTAATATCACCGGGTCCGTTTACAATCCGGTGCCCCCGATGTTCAACCATGCCCAATGGATCATGCATGGCAAGCCGTCCAAAATGCAAACCAGCCTTATTTTCCACCAGTTGCACAGGGACCTGATAGGTCTTGTACGCACCAAAAACAAACTCCAAGTCTTCTATAAATCTTGCTTGACTCAAAAGATACGCCGTGGCAGAGAGTTGACCGGTGAACGTATTTATGCAGACAACAACCTTCCAATACTCCTGCGGAATAAGCATATCCCGATATTCGCGATCGCAGGGACCGAATACAGGACCGGTAAAAACGTTCACCTTCAAATCATGGAGTGCGGCGTTATCAAGAATATAATCCTCAAGGTCCAACCAACTCCTCTGATTAAGCTGTGCATGTTGTGGATGGGCATTGGTATAGAAGAAGGTGTCATCTGCTGCCTGAGCTGCCTCTTCTCTCGTCTCGCCCCATGCAGGATCAAGCCGTCGCACCATGTGACCTCGATCCAACGGATTGTTTTTATACAGTTCATTCCCTACCTGATAGATTTCCTCCATGCGCGGGTCCAGTCCCCACCTGTCACGGCGGCGGGGTATCTTATACAGCTTACCGCCATCAATATTGCATGCGGTAAACAATGCCAGACGGCGGCTCTTATGCATAGCCAACGAAAAATGGAGATAATGAAGGTAGGGGTCCTCGCTATTTTGCACTGGAGCCACAACACCTGGATCAGCCGTAGGAAAGGCAACTGCCTGCCCTAAAAACGAAGGATCATATCCTTCACGGGTCTCCAAATCTGCCAAGGTAGGTTTCCTTTCCTCAGCACCAGGACTTGGCAGTAATATAGTGCTGCGGCCATACAGGTCTGCGAGCTTGCTCTTTATAGTTTCACTGGTGACAGCAAAATTATTTTCTTTGTAGGAGCCGGCAAAATGGAGGCCGGCAGCTTTACCATCTTTAAGATTGACCACCACCGAACCTGAATTGCCCCCCAGAGTGGTACAGTCATGGGTCAAGATAAACCGATCCTCACGAACACCGGTAACACGCCCCGGACTGAGTCGTTTAACATTGTAGATATTGTTAAAAATACGCTGCATGATAAACGGATCATTTCTTCCTGCATCCTTTGCGGGGTATCCGATAACGGCCACATCATCGTTTCGCTGCACCTGAAGGGATGACAGCTCAATCGGCTGCGGTAGCCCCTCAACCTTTTCAAGTCGAATCAGGGCTATATCTGGTCTTCCCTGGCCTTCTTTCTCAATAAAAACAATATCAACAACCCCAACTTCAAAGGCTGGATTTGGAGAGGTATACTCTTCGTTAAAATCTACCTGTACCCCTAACTGGACACCAAAAGGGGTGGTACGGAGGACAATATGGTTGCCAGAGTGATAGGCAAAAACATTTGCAACATGCCGGTTGGTAATCATCACATCTTCATCTATCATCCACCCGGTCCCGACATATTCCATGGTAGGATCATTCACCAACTCCACACGCCCGACTTTAGGGATGGCCTGCTGGAGATACTCTGCTGCCGGTTCTATTCTATTTTTTATCACCTGCAGTTCTGGTTCTTCCCATTGTCCGTCCCGGATCAGTAAGGCAGGCCGCCCTGTAGCAAGTACAATGGCCTCAGGAGAT
>JAUVLX010000339.1 GCA_030600525.1 Desulfobulbus sp.
AATCGGCGGTGGCTCCATCCGTATCCACGATCCGGCCGTACAGGAAAAAGTTTTCAAAGCTTTGGGTATTGGTGAAGAAGAAGCCCAAGAAAAATTCGGTTTCCTCCTCAAAGCTCTTACCTATGGTGCACCTCCCCATGGTGGCATCGCTTTCGGTGTCGACCGCCTCATCATGCTCATGACTGGCTCCTCATCCATTCGAGAAGTAATCGCCTTTCCAAAAACCCAAAAAGCAACCTGTCTTTTGACGGAAGCGCCAGCTGCTGTCAGCCGCAAACAACTGACAGAGTTGCACTTACGACCTGACTGGAAAGAAGATTGATAAAAAATCATCAGCTCATAAAAAAAGCCCACAGCATCATTTGATGCTGTGGGCTTTTTTGTGCTTATTACCCTTTCTGTCTACCTGCTGCGCAAAGGCTACACTCTCTCTTTCCAGACGCTAGGAGTCTGTCGGATTGAGCAATTTTCACTTCAAATCAAAGCATTGTTGGGAAATTAAGCACAGCCATATACTTAATATCGGAGTCTACGCTTACCTGCGAGCATTGACTTATCGACAATAACGCCGAGTTGAGGGGAAAGGGTTTAGTCCACCAGACTCCTAGGCATTATCCTTCATCCGACGAATGACCCGAAACACCTGTCCTGGCGTACCATCTATGTCCGGCTCAATATTTTGCGATGCTAAAAGAATTGCGGGCTTATCACAACGAAGAAACGGGTTAGTAGCCAGTTCCAATGCCAAATCTGATGGCGTCCACGCTTCCGTTGTTTTTACAACTGCGCGCTCCTGTTCCAACCTCTGCGTGACCGCATTGTTTGCAGGTTCAAGAGACCGGGCAAACTCCAGATTCGCCCGAGTATAATCATGACCGGGATAAATCTTTACTTCAGGCGCAAACGACTCAATTATCCTTGCCAAAGAATGGTACATTTCCTGTGACGTCCCTTCAAAAATTCGACCGCAACCTGCGCCAAAAAGAGTATCTCCGGTAAAAAGAGTGTCACCGAAATGATAGAGACAACTGCCCCTCGTATGACCAGGTGTATGATGCACCTCCCCGCGGAGCTGGCCAACCGTCACCACCTCCTGATCGACCAATGAGTGGGTCAGCTCTGGAATGCGTCCCTGCTCACTTTCATGCCCATAAACGGGCAGCTCAGGATACTCTTCCAGGATTTCCTTGATACCATCAATATGGTCCCGATGGTGGTGGGTACAAAAAATTGCCTGGGGCCTGAGTTGATGCTCTGAAAGAGTTGT
This sequence comes from Desulfobulbus sp., assembly GCA_030600525.1. Classification (GTDB taxonomy): domain Bacteria; phylum Desulfobacterota; class Desulfobulbia; order Desulfobulbales; family Desulfobulbaceae; genus Desulfogranum. The sequence goes on from JAUVLX010000339.1 coordinate 1,268, forward strand.
GACCACAGGATAATACTCGGACGGATCAATAATCGCGCATGCCCTTGTTACCTCACAGACAAGAAGATAGGAAAAATTGTCAAACAGACAGGGAACAGGAAGAACAAGCATAGTGTTTTCTCCTGAGTAAACTCTCAAAAGAGCTTTTTATTAGACTTTTTTACCCGGGTGCCTGCCGTGGTAGGCCATGGCTGACGAACCGATTTCATCGCGGGTTTTACCAAGGGCCGCAAACGTACCCATTTCCGCTGTCATCTTGAGTGCAGCCTCTATTATAGGAAAGACCAAAGCACACCCCGTGCCTTCTCCAAGGCGCATATCCATATCAAGCATTGGCTCCAGGCCGGTAATTTCCTTGAGAAGCTTAGCGCCAGGCTCGAAAGAGATGTGTGACGGAATAATATAATCAATTACTTCCGATTTCAACTGCAATGCGGTCAGTGCTGCCACATTGGAAATCAACCCGTCGGCAACCACAGGGACCTTTCTGGCTGCGCAGGCAAGATAGACGCCAGCCATACCTGCAATGTCCAGACTACCCACCTTAGAGAGTACATCCAAAGGGTCATCGCGATCAGGCTGGTGCAGATGCACCGCATCCTGAACCACCTTCTTTTTAGCAGCATAGGCCTCATCGCTCAGCCCTGCCCCACGCCCGACAACACGATCAATATTGGCACCGGTAAAAGCATACAGCACAGCACTGGAAGCGGTGGTGTTTCCAATACCTATCTCCCCGGTACCGAGAAGGTTATATCCGTCATCAATAGCTTGACCAGTAATCTCAATCCCGGTCTCGATCGCTTTAATAGCCTCTTCTCGCTCCATTGCAGGTTGCCTGCGAAAATTTGCCGTCCCGTACCGAACCTTTCGCGAGATCACACCGGGAAGATCTACATCGACCTGGATACCGATATCAACTGCGATAATATCAGCCCCAGCATGATTAGCTAGGAAATTAACCCCCATCTTACCGGAGGTTACAAAATCGGCGCCTATCCGGGTGACATCCTGAGGGTACATGGCAATCCCTTCGCCGCACACACCATTATCAGCCATCATGACAATAATAGCTTTTTTCCCAATGGAGTTGTTGAGCTTGCCGGTAATTCCTGCAATCTGACGGGCTATATCTTCGAGCTTACCAAGACTACCAGGAGGCTTGAGACAATAATCAATTTCTCGCTGGGCTCTTTCCATGACACTCCGGTCCGTTGCCCGAATCTGCTCGATGGTCTGCTCTAATATTTTCACGGAACCTACCTGTAGTTAAATCGTACCAGAATAGGCATACCGCCCATAAATTCAATTTCGGTCAGAGTTGCATTATCCACCTTGAACTTCCAGTATCCGGCAGAGACAGATTCACAGAAATAATGGGCCATAAGTGAACGTATACACCCACCATGAGATACAATTGCCATTTCCTTGCCAGCATTGGCCCCTACCAACTCATCAACAAAAGAGATAACCCGTTGTTTAAATGAACCAAAGGCCTCACTGCCCGGTATTTGAGTCTGCTCCCAGTCGGTGAGCCATGTCTTCCATGCATCCGGATAACGCTGTTCAATTTCTGAAAAATGCAGCCCTTCCCATTCTCCAAAATGATATTCCTGGATGCTTGAGTCGGTAATAATGGGCGCTTCGTTGCCAAAAACAATAGATGCAGTTTCAGTTGCACGCTGCAACGGACTGGAAAAAATAGTATCCACCTCCAGCGCGTTGAGACGTTCCCCCAAATAGGACGCCTGTTTCCTTCCATAATCATTAAGGGGGGCATCTGTACTGCCCACTAGCACACCGCCTTGATTCTGTTCAGTCTGTCCGTGACGAATAAGATAAAGTTTAGTTACCTTCATATCAAAAAATCCCATGCTAAAAGAAAATATAAAAAAGAAAGCATTTCGCTCAGTTCAATCGTTGCACCGATTGTATCACCGGTAATACCGCCAATTCGGTACTGCAAGTAATAAGCAAACGCTACAGCCACTACAATAGCAATCCCATGGAGAGCCGCAAGAAACCATATTGCCGACACCAGAGACATACCTACAAAAAACAATACCAGGCTAGTAACCACTAACGAGCATAAAGTAGCAGCCACCGCTTGGGATAAACCGACACGATCGGTAAACTCTCCCATTCCTGACTGCTGCCTGGCATAGGTAGCCACTGCAGCATGCCATGTTATAGCCATACGGCCAATGACGGGAGCACAGAGCAGGGCGGTAACGCTCCCTGCAAGCGGTATATTTTTCAAAGTAATAAACTTCA